>CANQPP010000018.1 GCA_947625765.1 uncultured Clostridia bacterium | reverse complement strand
CCGCGGGATCGGTGATGCCAAAGGCGACGGCGGTGGGGCCGTTGAGGTGATCGTCCAGACCCTCGATGGAAAGCTCGCTCGCGGCGCGCTTGATGAGGGTGTTCTTGAGCACCTTATACGTGACGCCCGCCTCGCGCAGCTTCTTGCGCAGCGCGGTGTCCTCCTCCACGGTCAGGCCGCGGTAGTCCACGAACACGACGGACTGCGCCTTCTCCAGGTTCTCCTTGATCATTTCCACCTGCGTGGCCTTGATCTCCTGATTCTTCTTCATATTTCTCTCTTTCACCTCGCTTTTCATCCGGGCCTCGTCTTTTAAGCCCGTTTCTGCTTGGCATGAGAAAGGCCCTTCGCGCCGCTTTTGGAAGGCACGAAGGGCTCGATATTCCGCATGGTTCTCACAAGCTGAAATCGTCCTGCATGTCCTCGGCGGGAAATTTTTAAGCCCCTGTTCTGGGACGCCCGCTGTCTTTGGCGCACGCGAGCTTTCGCTCATACAGGTGATATTTTACTGTCCGGCGCTCCCTTTCGTCAAGCGCCGGGGCCTCTCTTTCGCAAAATTTAACGAAAGGCTCTCACAGCAGGGAGGGCTTGCAGAGGATCTCGTGCACGCGGGTGGCGAGCACGTCGTTGGCGTGGACCGGCGTCAGCACGCAGGCGGTGTCCGCGCCCTTCCCCGTGCCGCCCACGGCCACCACGGGCTTCTGCCAGGGCAGCGCGCCCGCGTCCAGGGCCATGATGGAGCACTCCACGCACACCTTCGTCCCCTGGCCGAACATGCGCAGCGTGTGGGCCATCAGCTCCGCCGGGTAGATGCCAGACATGCGGGTGGAGAGCCCGCGCTCCACGCCGGAGAGCACGTGGCTGGCGAACACCAGCGTAACGCCCGCCTCCGTGAGCTCCTTCCGGGTCTGCTCGCTCATCTTGTTGCCGCCCTGCGGGATGGTCTTATAGTCGAACACGCTGCCCACCGCCACGATGGGGCCCGTGAACCCTTCCGCTTTCGCGGCCTCCAGCGCCAGGCGCGCCGTCTCGCCGCTGCCCGTTGCCACCACCAGGCAGCTGTTCAGCTCCTTGGCCCTGCGCACGGCGATGCGCAGCGTCTCCCCGGAATTGTCCTTGCCGGGCTTCTCGAACAGGATCATTGTTGTACCCTCCGTTTTCTTATACCGTTCTTTAAGTTCGCCTGCGGGTCTTGTTTCCATTTCCAGTATACCGCAGCCGCCCCTCCATGGGCAAGGCGTTCTTTTCCTTTTCGGCCTGTCTTGGCCAAGGGAGGGCCGCCGCCCGGGCCGCTTCCAGCATTTCCTGATGATTTTTCGACGACTCTTTACCCTATAAAACATTGACTTCCCGTATCGGACTTCTTATAATAGGATACAGGCGTATGTTTATGCGCTTTTCTCTGCATGCCGGGGAACGGGCCTGGCCTTCACGCCCCGGCCGCTATACTTTCAGCACACCTTTTTTCTGAAGGAGGTTTCTTTCACATGGGCAAGAAAATGACCATTGATGGGAACACCGCCGCCAGTCACGTCGCGTATGCGTTCAGCGATGTGGCAGCCATCTATCCCATCACCCCCTCTTCCCCCATGGCCGAGTCCGCCGATGAGTGGGCGGCCCGCGGGCAGACCAACCTGTTCGGGCAGAAGGTCAGGGTCGCCGAGATGCAGTCCGAGGCCGGCGCCGCCGGTGCCGTGCACGGCTCCCTGGTGGCCGGCGCGCTGACCACCACCTTCACCGCGTCCCAGGGCCTGCTGCTGATGATCCCCAACATGTACAAGATCTCCGGCGAGCTGCTGCCCTGCGTGTTCCACGTGTCCGCCCGCGCCCTTGCGGCCCACGCGCTGAACATCTTCGGCGACCACGCCGACGTCATGGCCTGCCGCCAGACCGGCTTCGCCATGATCGCCTCCAACTCCGTGCAGGAGGCCATGGACATCGCCCTGGTGGCCCACCTGTCCACCCTGAAGGCTTCCGTGCCTTTCCTCCACTTCTTCGACGGCTTCCGCACCTCCCACGAGGTCCAGAAGATCGACGTGATCGACTACGAGGATATGGCCAAGCTGTGCGACTTTGAAAAGGTCAAGGAGTTCCGCGCCCGCGCCATGAACCCCGAGCATCCGCACCAGAGGGGCACCGCGCAGAACGGCGACATCTACTTCCAGAACCGCGAAGCCGCCAACAAGTACTACAACGCCGTGCCCGAGATCGTGGCCGAGGAGATGCGCAAGGTCTCCGAGCTGACCGGCAGGCAGTACCATCTGTTCGACTACTACGGCGCGCCCGACGCTGAGAACATCATCGTCATCATGGGCTCCGGCGCCGAGGCTGCCGAGGAGACCATCGACTACCTCAACGCCCGCGGCAAGAAGACCGGTATGGTCAAGGTCCACCTGTATCGTCCCTTCAGCGCCAAGCATCTGGCCGAGGCGATCCCCGCCTCCGTCAAGTGCATCTCCGTGCTGGATCGCACCAAGGAGCCCGGTTCCCTGGGCGAGCCCCTGTACCTGGACGTCGTCACGGCCCTCAAGGAGACCGGCCGCGAGGATCTGACCGTGCTGGGCGGCCGCTACGGCATGGGTTCCAAGGAATTCAACCCCACCATGATCAAGGCCATCTTCGAGAACATGGAGACTGCCGCGCCGATGAACCACTTCACCGTGGGCATCACCGACGACGTGACCGGCACTTCCCTGCCCATCGGCGAGAAGATCGACGCCGCGCCCGCCGGCTCCATCTCCTGCAAGTTCTACGGCCTGGGCTCTGACGGCACCGTCGGCGCCAACAAGAACTCCATCAAGATCATCGGCGACCACACCGATAAGTACGCCCAGGGCTACTTCGAGTACGACTCCAAGAAGTCCGGCGGCCTGACCATCTCCCACCTGCGCTTCGGCGACACGGAGATCAAGTCCACCTACCTCATCGACGCCGCCGATTTCATCGCCTGCCACAATCCCTCCTATGTCACCAAGTACGACATGGTCTCCGACCTCAAGGAGGGCGGCACCTTCCTGCTCAACAGCCACTGGACCGCCGAGGAGATGGAGGAGCATCTGCCCGCCGCCATGAAGCGCGCCCTGGCTGAGAAGAAGGCTAAGTTCTACAACATCGACGGCATCGGCATCGCCGCCAAGGTCGGCATGGGCAACCGCACCAACACCGTCATGCAGGCCGCGTTCTTCAAGCTCGCCAACGTGATCCCCTACGACAAGGCAGAGGAATACATGAAGGCCGCCGCCAAGAAGTCCTACGGCCGCAAGGGCGACAAGATCGTGCAGATGAACTACGACGCCATCGAGGCCGGCGCCAAGGGCCTGGTCGAGATCCCCGTGCCCGAGTCTTGGCTGCATGCCGAGACCGGCGCCCAGGCCGTTGAGGTGCCCGCCACCGAGTACTTCAACAACGTCATCGCTCCCGTGCTGCGCCATGAGGGCGACAAGCTGCCCGTCTCCGCCTTCGATCCGGCCGGCATCGTGCCCACCGGCACCACCAAGTACGAGAAGCGCGGCGTGGCCGTGAACGTGCCCGAGTGGCAGATCGAGAACTGCATCCAGTGCAACCAGTGCTCCCTGGTCTGCCCGCACGCCTGCATCCGCCCCGTGCTGGTCGAGGAGGGCGTCGAGACCCCCGAGGCCTTCGCCACCAAGCCCGCCACCGGCTTTAAGGGCTACAAGTACCGCATGCAGGTCAGCCCCCTGGATTGCACCGGCTGCGGCAACTGCGCCGACATCTGCCCCGCCAAGACCAAGGCTCTGGTCATGAAGCCCCTGGAGACCCAGTCCGCGCAGGAAGCCAACTGGGAGTACGGCGTCAAGGTCCAGAACCCCGCCGTCAAGCCCTCCAACATCAAGAACAGCCAGTTCCTGCAGCCCCTGTTCGAGTTCTCCGGCGCCTGCGCAGGCTGCGGCGAGACCCCGTACGTCAAGCTGGTCACCCAGCTGTTCGGCGACCGCATGCTCGTGGCCAACGCCACCGGCTGCTCCTCCATCTACGGCGGCTCCGCTCCCACCTGCCCCTACACCGTGAACGCCAAGGGCCAGGGCCCCGCCTGGGCCAACTCCCTGTTCGAGGACAACGCCGAGTTCGGCTACGGCATGAACCTGGCCACCCAGCAGCGCAGGAACAAGCTGGCCGCCACCGTTGAGGAACTGATCAACGTCGAGTGGTGCTACGCTCCCCTGAAGGCCGCCGGTCAGAAGTGGCTGGAGAACATGAACGACGCCGAGGGCTCCAAGGCTGCCGCCGAAGAGCTGCTGGCCGCCTGCGAGGACGGCATCGAGCCCGGCTGCACCTGCAAGGCCTGCACCCTGGCCAACGAGGTCAAGGCCAACGCCGACCTGCTCGTCAAGAAGTCCATCTGGATCTTCGGCGGCGACGGCTGGGCCTACGACATCGGTTACGGCGGACTGGACCACGTGCTGGCCCAGGACGAGGACGTGAACGTGCTCGTGCTCGACACCGAGGTGTATTCCAACACCGGCGGCCAGGCTTCCAAGTCCACCCCCACCGGCTCCGTGGCCAAGTTCGCGGCCGCCGGCAAGCGCACCCGCAAGAAGGATCTGGGCATGATGGCCATGTCCTATGGCTATGTGTATGTGGCGCAGGTCGCCATGGGCGCCAACCCCGCCCAGCTGCTCAAGGCCATGACCGAGGCCGAGGCCTACAAGGGCCCCTCCCTCATCATCGCCTACGCTCCCTGCATCAACCACGGCATCAACATGGGCAAGTCCCAGGCCGAGGAGAAGCGCGCTGTGGAGGCCGGCTACTGGCAGCTGTACCGCTACAACCCCGATCTGGCCGCGGAAGGCAAGAACCCCTTCACCCTGGATTCCAAGGATCCCACCGCGGATTACGACGAGTTCATCAAGTCCGAGACCCGCTACACCTCCTTGGCCAAGCAGTTCCCCGAGATCGCCGATACCCTCTTCGCCAAGGCCCAGGCCGATGCCAAGGCCCGTCTGGAGAGCTACAAGCGCCTGGCCGGGAACTAAGAAGGGTCCCAAACGCTTAGGAATAAGCGCTTGAATGCATCGACCCACAAGGCCCCGATCCTTTTTGGACCGGGGCCTTCTTTTGCCCTTTCGACCGTCTGTGACCGCACCCAAGGCCCGCCCTTGACATTTTCCCATATCCGAGCGGCGGGGCGGGGATATTTCCCCGCCCCGCCGCTCGGATACCCCTCGACATTCTCCGCTGGGCTTTGCCCAGCGGCGAATGTCGAGGCGCGCGCGGGGCACGGGCTCCTCCTTTTCCTTCCCGTTTCTGATGAAACGTTCCTTTTCTTCAAAGTAAAATCCGTATATGGGAGATCGCCTGCGTCCATATCGACGTTAAATCGCCGGAAAAGCTTTCGTTACGTTTGTGCTTAATTTCGCGTTGCATCCTCGTTTTTGCCTGTATTTCGGTATTTTCGCCCGGTTTGCCTAAAATCGTCTGCGGTGCTATACTTTACTTTAATTGGGCTGCAAGGCCTAAGAAGGGAGAGAAAAGCGATGGATCTCGAGCGATTCGCGCTGGTGCTGGAAGGCGGCGGCATGCGTGGCGTGTTCAGCGCGGGCGTGCTGGACGTGTTTCTGGAGCAGGGCCTTCTCTTCCGGCACGTGGCGGGGGTCTCCGCCGGGGCCTGCCACGCGTGCAGCTACCTTTCCGGCCAGCACGGCCGCGCCTTCGACATCTCCGTGGACTACCTGCACGACCGCCACTACATGGGCGCGTACAGCCTGCTGACCAGCGGCGACCTGTTCAACGTCCGCTTCGTCTACGACCGCATCCCCAACGAGCTGAACCTCTACGATTACGACGCCTACGCCCGCCTGCGGCCGGACTTCACCGCCGTGGTGACCAACTGCCGCACTGGGAAGGCCGAGTACCCCGTGATCGAGGACATGCGCCGGGACCTAAACTGGGTGCGCGCCTCTGCGTCCCTGCCCTACGTCTCCCGCATGGTGCCGATCGGCGGCGGGCAGTACCTGGACGGCGGCCTCACCGACCCCATCCCCTTGCGTCACATGCAGGAGCGCGGTTTCCGCTGCGTGGCGGTGCTCACCCGGCCCGCGGACTACCGCAAGAAGGAGGGCGGCAACCTTCTGGCCCCCTTACGCTATCCGACCCATCCTGCCCTGGCCCGCGCGCTGCGCGACAGGCCGGAGCTGTACAACAGCCAGGTCGAGTACGTCCTTTCCCAGGAGCGCAGCGGCTCCGCCTTCGTGCTGCGCCCCCAGCAGGCCTTCGGGATCGAGCGCATCGAGAAGGACGCCTCCAAGCTGCGCGGGGTGTATGAGCTGGGCAGGACCGAGGCGCTCCGCCGCCTGCCGGAGCTGCTGGAGTTCCTGCAATAGGGCAAAAAGACACGCCCCTTCCGGGCGCTGCCGAAGGGGCGTGTTCGTAAGATATTCCGTTTTTATCTTATGCGCTTTTACAGGATGCGCACCAGCATGGTCTTGGCCTCGTTCATCTCGAGCTTTAAGAGGCGGTCCCGTTCCAGCTGCTTGAGCAGGTCGGAGAACTTCTTGAAGCCGATCTTGTTCTCGTCGAACTCCGGGTCGTCGTTGGTGATGGCCGCCTTGAGCACCGAGGGGTTCACCCGGTCGAAGCCCTGTTCCTTGTAGCGCTGCAGGGCGCTCTTAAAGACGTTCACCCAGTTCTCCTGTGTCACGCTGCGGCCCCGGCCGCCGGTCTCCCGGCCGCCCTCGCCCGCCAGGCGCACCTTGACGGAGTAGTTGTCGTTGACCACCTGGATGGCCTTGTACTTCTGCTGCATCTCCAAAAGCAGCTTGCCGAAGGAAGCGTGGCCGAAGTTGCGCTCGTTGAAGTCCGGGCGCAGGCGCAGAAGGATGTTCTTAAGCTCGCTGGCGTAGAGGAAGCCGTCCGGGTCGGCCTGCTCGTCCAGGATCTCCGCGATGAGCTTGGACAGCTCCGCCAGGGAGCCGGAGGCGCTGTCCTCCTTGGCGCTCTGCTTTTTCTTCTTCGCCCCGCCGGCCACGGATTCCAGAAACAGGAACTCGCTGCAGGCGTTGATGAAGATGTTGGAGGCGACCTCCGAGCGGGAGATGCCAAGGACGAACTTGCCCATGGCCTTGAGCTTGCCCACCAGGGGCGTGTAATCGCTGTCGCCGGAGACGATGCAGAAGCAGTCGATCAAATCGTTCGTGTAGGCCACGTCCAGCGCGTCGATCACCAGCTGGATGTCCAGATTGTTCTTCTGGTTGTGGCCGTAGCGGATGGACGGCACCACCAGGAAGGTGTTGGAGAGCAGCACCTCCTTGAGCTCGGAAAACTGGTCGGTATAGCCGTACACCTTGCCAAGGAGTATGTCCCCGCGCATCTTCACCCTCTCGATGATGGAGTTGAGCATGGACACCTTGCCGCCCGCGTTTTCTAAGTCTATAAAGATCGCGTAATTCGTCTTTGTCTTATCCATATCGTATCTATCGTTCCCTTCCGAATCGCTCATAAGTCAAATAAAGAAACATATACACAAAAATGCTTGGATAGGAGATGGTCCCTTACCCCATGCGATTTACCAAGAAGGAGCTGGTCCAGCTCATCGTTCCCCTGGTCATCGAGCAGTTCCTGGGCGTCGCCATCGGCATGGCGGATACCATCATGGTCTCCTCCGTGGGCGAGGCGGCGGTCTCGGGCATCTCTTTGGTGGACTCCGTCAACATACTGCTCATCCAGATCTTCGGCGCCCTGGCCACGGGCGGCGCGGTGGTCTGCTCCCAGTACATCGGGCGGCAGGACCGCCCCATGGCCTGCCAGGCAGCCAAGCAGCTGTATTACAGCGTGTTCGCCGTGGCCGCGGCGATCGGCGCGCTCTGCCTGCTCTTCCGCGACGGGCTTTTGCACCTGATCTTCGGCGCCATCGAGCCGGACGTGCTGCGCGCTGCGCAGGTCTACATCGTCTACTCCGCCGTGTCCTATCCGTTCTTAGGCATCTACAACTCCGGCGCGGCGCTGTTCCGCTCCATGGGCAACTCCAAGGTTTCCCTGTACGCCTCGACGCTCATGAACATCATGAACATCGCGGGCAACGCGCTGTTCATCTTCGTCTTTCACATGGGCGTGGCGGGCGCGGCGCTGGCCACGCTGCTCTCGCGCATGTTCGGCGCGGTGATGATGACGGTGCTGCTGCACAACGAGCATCTGGAGATCTACCTGCACGACCTGTGGCACATAAAGCTCAACTGGCCCATCATCCGCTCGATCCTGGGGATCGGCATCCCCAGCGGCCTGGAGAACGGCATGTTCCAGATCGGCAAGGTGCTGGTCTCCAGCCTCATCGCCACCTTCGGCACCGCGGCCATCGCGGCCAACGCCGTGGCCAGCAACTTCAGCTCCCTGCAGGTGATGCCCGGCAGCGCCATCGGCCTTGCCATGATCACGGTTGTGGGCCAGTGCATGGGCGCGGGGGACAAGAAGGCCGCCAAGTCCTACGCGGGCAAGCTGCTGCTCCTGGCCATGGGCTGCGTCGGCTTCTTAAGCATCCTGGTGTTCTTCTTCTGCCCGTACCTCATGGCCTTCTACAACCTCACGGGCGAGACGGCCGCCCTGGCGGTGGACCTCCTTCGCATCCACTCGGTGAACGCCATCTTCACCTGGTCCATCTCCTTCTGCCTGCCCAACGCCCTGCGCGCCGCGGGGGACGTGCGCTTCCCCATGCTGGTCTCCGCCTTCAGCATGTGGCTGTGCCGCATCGCGTGCAGCTACTTCTTCGCCAACACCCTGCAGCTGGGCGTTTACGGCGTCTGGTACGCCATGGTGACGGACTGGGTGTTCCGCGCCGCCTTCTTCCTGTGGCGCTACTGCGGCAAGACCTGGCTCAACAAGAAGGTGATCTAGCGCCTCTTGAGCAGGTAGAGCAGCTCCCCCGGGAACGCGCGCTCCTCCTCGACGGACCAGCCCGTTCCCGGCAGCATCTCCCGCAGAAACGCCGCGTAGCTCTCCTCCATGCCCTTGCGCCTGCCGCTCAAAGAGCGGGAGGGGAAGCTCACAGCCGCATAGGTGACCCGAAGGGACCGCAGCAATTCCCGGCTGCGGCCCTTTTTCTGCCTCTCAAGCAGGGGCAGCAGCTTAAAGAGCAGCGCCAGGTCCGCTTTCGTCTCCGGGTCCCGGACGAGCAGGTCCGCGGTGCGTGCCCCTTCCGGCAGGCCCTTCTCGGCAAAGTAGAGGTTCAGAAGAGCCGCGGCGTCCTTACTTATGTCAAGGGCCGTGTAGCTTTGTATGCTCTCCGGCAGCAGGGGCAGGAACAGCGGGTCCAGGCCGCAGCCTAAGTCCAGCACCGAGCGGGCCGCGGGGCAAAAGGCACGCACGGCGGAAAAGAACGCCTCCGCGATGGGCAGCCGCTCCCTGGTGGAGGCGTGCCTCTCCAAAAAGAAGCGTTCCTGTCCCGCAACGCCCGCCTCCTGGGCCTTACGAAGCAGGGCGCGCGTCCCGTCCCCGGCGTAGGCGCCGTGGATCTGGTGCAGCCTGTCCTTGACGGCCTTGAGCGCCTCCTTTTCCTTGGGGTGCCGGGCGCGCTCCTCCGCGACCACCCGCTCCAGCAGCCCCTCGTCCAGGTCGGCGTACTTGCGGCTCAGCGCAAGCGCGGCAAGGATCGGGTCAGCCATGGTCCTCCTCCGCGGCCAGCCGCTCCAGAAGCATGGTGTAAAAGCGCAGGTTGTGGAGCGTGGCCAGCCGGTAGGCGAGGGAATCGCCCACGCTGTACAGGTGGCGCAGGTACGCGCGGGAGTAATTCCGGCAGAGGTAGCAGTCGCAGGCCGGGGAAACAGGCCCTTCCTCCCGGCGGTGCTCGTCGTCCAGTATGTAGTAGCGCCGGGCGAAGGGCTTTTTTCTCCAATCCGGCTGCGCCCAGACCTTCTCGTCGAACACGTAGAGCCGGTTGTGCCGGGCCTCGCGGGTGGGGACCACGCAGTCGAACAAGTTGTAGCCCATCTCGTAGCAGGCGACCACGTCCTCGGGCATGCCAAGGCCCATGGCGTACTTGGGCGTCTCGTCCGGCATGAGCTCGGCGGTCAGGCGCAGTATATTTTCCACCAGCCTGCCCTGCTCGTCCAGCGGCCAGCCGCCGAAGCCGTAGCCGTCGAAGCCGATCTCCTTGAGGGCCTCGGCGCACTGCCTGCGCAGGCCCTCGTCCCCGCCGCCCTGTATGATGGCAAAGAGCAGGGGTTTTGCTCCCTTGCGGCTGCGCATGGCGCGCTCGTACTCGTCCTTGCAGCGCCTGGCCCAGCGCACGGTGGTCTCCACGGAGCGCAGGTTCTCCTCGTAGGGGTCGTCCGGGTGGGTGCAGTAGTCCAGGCACATGAGGATGTCCGCGCCATAGCTCAGCTGCGCCTGGATGCACTTTTCCGGGGAGAGCAGCAGCTTGTCCCTGCCGCCGTCGGGGCGGAAGACGATCTCGTTGGGCCGGATCTCGCCGTACTTGGGGTTCTCGCGGATCATGGAGAACACCTGGAAGCCGCCCGAGTCCGTGAGTATGGGCCTGTCCCAGCCGATGAAGCGGTGCAGACCGCCCATGGCCTTGAGCGTCGCGGGGCCAGGTTTGGACAGAAGGTGGTAGGTGTTCATCACCAGGCCGGGCACGCGGCTGTCGCGCAGATCCCCGCTGTCCACGCAGCGCACCACGCCCTGCGTGCCGTCGGGGAAAAAGGCGGGCAGGCACAGCTCGCCGTGGGGCGTTTGCAGGCGCATTTCTTTTTAATCCACCTCCCCGCGGAGTATGGCATACGCCTTTTCAAAGCAGGGCCCGTTCGCGGCCAGGATGGGCGAGGGCGCGCCGAAGAACAGCCCCTCCTTGTCCGGCTGGCAGAAGCGGCCGCCCGCCTCCTGCACGATGAGCGCGCCGGCGCTGAAATCCCAGGGCGAGAGCTTCAGTTCAAAGAACACGTCGCTCCTGCCGCAGGCCAGGTCGCAGAGGTCCAGCGCCGCCGAGCCGCAGCGCCGCAGGTCGCCCGCGTCCCGCAAGAAGGGCCAGAGCAGCTCGGTTGTGTGTTTAGCCAAAGAGGCCTCGTAGGGCGAGGTGCCAAAGGCCACCAGCGCCCGTTCAAAGGGCGTGTCCGACACGTGGATGGGCGCGCCGTTGCAAAGCGCGCCCTTGCCCTTTTCGGCAAGGAACATCTCGTCCTTGTAGGGGTCGTACACGAGGCCCAAGACCGGCTCCTTCCCCCGCAGCAGCGCCACGGAGATGCTGGACACCCCGCGGCCGCGCATGAAGTTGGTGGTGCCGTCGATGGGGTCGATCACCCAGGTGGGCGCGTCCGTCAGCGCCGCGTTCTCCTTCTCCTCGGCGAAGAACTGCGCCCCTGCCACCAGAGGCGCGATGCTCTCGATCAGGAAGGATTCCACGGCGATGTCCGCCTCGGTCACATAGTTAAAGTGGCCTTCCTTCTGGAAGGTCTTAACGTCCCGGTAGGCGAGCATCTTTTTGCCCGCCTCCCGCACGATCTCCTGCAGCTTCTTGACCATATTTTTCCAGCGTCATCCTCCGTCTTTTTTTGCCTTACAGCAGGCCCAAAATAAAGTCCGCCTCCATCTTGAACAGCTCCTGCTGGACCTCCGGCTCGTTGTGCAGCTCGTGGAACTGGCCGGGGAAGGTCTTGAACGTGCACAGCGGCCCCGCGTTCGCCGCGAAGGCGCGGCTGCCCTCCACATCGCAGATGCCGTCCGCCTCGCCATGGCAGAGCAAAAGGGGCTTGCTCAAGCGGGCCGCGCTGCGGATGGTGTCCTCCCCGCCCAGCATCATGTCCGCGGCCAGGGACAGGCCGATCATGCCGTGGTTGAGCGGGTCCTTCGTGTAGGCCTCGGTCACGGCCGTGTCGTGGCTGAGCAGCCCCGCGCCCAGGCCGTTGGAGATGTTGAGCGACTTGACCAGCCAGGGCAGCGCCGCCACCGCGCGGATGAGCGCGCGGGAAGGCGGGTTTTTAAGGTACAGCCACGGGCTCGTGATCACGGCCCCCACGATGTCCGGGCAGTTGTTGATGAGCGTATACAGCCCGACGCCGCCGCCCATGGAGTGGCCGAACAGGAAGGCGGGCAGGCCGTTTTCCTTATGGATCCTGTCGGTGAAGGCGCGCGCGTCGCTGCTCAAGTCCTTCAAACGCGCGACGGCCCGCTTGCCCGGCGAGCGGCCGTGGCCCCGCTGGTCGTAGGCGTACACGCCGATCCCTCTCTCGTTCAGCGCCTGCGCCATTTTCTCGTAGCGGCCCGCGTGCTCCCCCAGGCCGTGGATCACGCACAGGTCGGCCTTCTGCCCCTCCGCTTCCCAGGCATACGCTTGCAGCGTCACGCCGTCCGGCGTCACGAAGTCGAACATGCGCATAAAGCTCTCTCCCTCCTTCCGTTTGGGCCTTTCAGCTGGCCAGCGGCCGCCCCTCCAGCAGGGCGGCGACCGCGTCCGCGGCCCGTCCGGCGTCCGCGCCGGTGGCCGTCACCAGCACCACGCGGGACTTTTCCTCCTCCAGCGTCATCACGCCCATCAGCGACTTGGCGTTCACCTGCTTGCCGCCCGTCTCCAGCGTGATCAGGGAGCGGAAGCCGCCCGCCAGGCGCACAAGGCGCGTGGCGGTGTCTGCGTTCATCCGCTTTGCGTTCTCTACCAGCCTTTTTGCCATGGTGCCTACTCCTCTCCCGCGCTCTCCTTCCACGCCAGGGCCAGCTCTTCGAGCTTGCGGAGCCTGTGGTTCACGGCGGATTTGCCGGCCGGCGGGCTGAAATACTCGCCCAGCTCCTGCAGCGTCGCGTCCGGATATTCCAGGCGCAGCTCCGCCGTCTTGAGCAGGGCCGGGGTCAGCCTCTTTAAGCCGCCGAGCCTCTCCAACGTGCGTATGGCTTCCACCTGCCTCTGGGAGGCGGAGAGCGTTTTTTCTATGTTTGCCTGCTCGCAGTTGACGATGCGGTTCACGCGGTTCCGCATGTCCTTCTCTACGCGCACGCTTTCCATCTTAAGAAGCGCCGTGTGCGCGCCGATCATGCCCAAAAAGGTCACGATCTGCTCGCTGTCCTTTAGGTAGACCACCTGCTGTTCCTTCCGCTCCACCACGCGGGCGCGCAGGCCCAGCCGGTTCAGAAAGCGGCTGAGGCTCTGGGCATAGCCCGCGTCGGGGCCGGAGATCTCCAGATGGTAGCCCTTGCCGGGGTCGTTCAGATACCCGGAGGCCAAAAACGCCCCGCGCAGATAGGCGTACTTGCAGCACTGACGGCGCAGCAGGCCCGTCGGCACCGCGTGCAGCAGGCGCAGGCCGCCTTCGTCCTGCTTGAGCAGCCCTGCGGCCACAAGGATGTCCCGCACGCCCTCGCCGGGGCGGACGGACACCCGGTAGACCTTCGTGTGGCCGAAGCTCCTCCTCTGCATGGTGCTCAGCTGCGGCCTGGCGGAAAAGACCTCCTTGAGCAGCCGATTGGCGCGGCGGGCCACGGCGGGGCTCTCGGTGCCTAAGGTCAGCCCCCAGCCCTCGCGGCTCAAGTGCAGGGAGGCGCAGCCGTGCAAAAGCCCGGCCAGCTCCGCCAAGGCGCAGCAGCTCTTATACCCCTCCAGGCGGCAGAGCTCCTGCTTGGCGGCGGACGAAAAGGACATGGCTCTCCCCTCCTTTCCATGGAAAGCCGTTTCAAGGGGAAACGATCAGGGCAGGTCGCGGTGTGTGACGGAGGTGTGGAAGCCCTTCTCGTGCAGGGCGGTCGCCAGGGCCTCCGCCAGCACCACGCTGCGGTGCTGGCCGCCCGTGCAGCCGATGCCCACCACCAGCCGCGCCTTGCCCTCGGAGACGTAGCGCGGGATCAGGTAGCAGAGCATATCCAGCGTCTTTTGCATGAACTCGTGGCTCTCCTCGTAGGAGAACACGAAGTCGCGCACGGGCTTGTCCAGCCCGTTCATGCCGCGCATGGTGCTGTCGTAGAAGGGGTTGGGGATGAAGCGCACGTCGAACACCAGGTCCGCTTCCTGGGGGATGCCCCGCTTAAAGCCGAAGGAGACCACGCTCACGTGCAGGGACTTGTCGATGTCCCCGCCGCCGTAGAGCCGCAAAAGCATCTCGCGGGAGTGGCGGGTGAGCATGGAGGTGGTGTCGATCACGCGGGTGGCGCGGGCCTTCAGGGAAACAAGCATTTGCCGCTCCTTGCGGATGATCTCGCCCAGCATGCCGTCGTCGCCCAGGGGATGGGCGCGCCTGGTCTCCTTATAGCGGCGGATCAGCTCCTCGTCCGCCGCGTCGTAGAACAGGATCTCGTAGGGGATCCGCCTCTCGTCCAATTCCTTGAGCGTCTTGTCGATGCCGCTGAAGAACACGCCCCCGCGGATGTCGATGCCCAGGGCCACCCGGTCGATGCTCTCCGTTTCGTCGCAGAGCTTGGCCATCTGCGGCACCAGGACGGGCGGCAGGTTGTCCACGCAGTAAAAGCCCATATCCTCCAGCGACTTGAGCGCCGTCGTCTTTCCGGCCCCGGAAAGGCCCGTCACGATCAGAAGCTGCATAACAGCATCCCCCCGTTTCCTTCTATGTATAGATGTATCTCTATGCGTCGTGTCCCACGATGCGCGCCTCCGGCTCCAAATGGACGCCGAAGCGCTCGTAGACCTCCGCCTGTACCTGCTGCATGAGCGTCAGCACATCCTTCGCGCTGGCGTGCCCGCGGTTGATGAGGAAGCCCGCGTGCAGCGTGGAGACCTCCATGTCCCCCACGCGGCGGCCCTTGAGCCCCGCGTCCTCGATGAGCTTGCCCGCGAAATGGCCCTCCGGCCGCTTGAAGAAGCTGCCGCAGGAGGGGTATTGCAGGGGCTGCTTTTCCCGCCGCCTGCGGGCGTAGTCCTCCATGAGAGCCCCGATCTGCGCCTTGTCCCCGTGAGATAAACGCAGCACGGCGGAGAGCACGCAGCTGTTTTCCTCCATCATGCGGGAATGGCGGTAGGAGAAGGCGGCCTCCTCGCAGGAAAGCTCATGCACATTTCCCTCGCGGTCGGCCACGCGCAGGCTCTCTACCACCTGGGACATCTCGCCCCCGTAGGCGCCCGCGTTCATGAGCAGCGCGCCGCCCAAAGCACCGGGGATGCCCTCGGCGAACTCCAGCCCTGCCAGGCCGTTCTCCAGCGCCAGGCGCGAGAGGGCCTGCAGCCGCGCCCCCGCCTGGGCGTAAATCCGTTCTCCCTCCACGCGCATCCGGCCGAATCCCTCGCCCAGATACACGGTGAGGCCTTCGATCCCGCCGTCCCTGACCACCAGATTGCTGCCGCGTCCCAGAAACAGCAGCGGCATCTCCAACTCTCTGCAGGCGCGGATGGCCAGCAGCACGTCCTCCTCGCCCTCTGCGCGCAGGAAGTACTCCGCCGGGCCGCCCACGCGCAGCGTGGTGTGCAGGCGCATGGGCTCGTCGCGTGTCAGCTCGCCCCGAAAGGGCAGGGCCTCAAGGCTGCCGGGCACCCAGATCCCCTCCTTCGCATCGGTCGCCGCGTGCGCATCGTTCCGTTCTGACCTTCATTGTTAAGTATAGTTTACCCTATTTGGCCCAAACAATCAAGAACAAACGCGGGAAAGGGTTCTTCACGTTCCCGCCTGCCCCTCGTCGAATATGTTGGGGGCATCCATAGGTCTCTCCAGGCTCTGTTCCAGAGCCGCCATATCGCCCTCCGTATACAGCCTGCATCCCTCCCGCGCGGAGAACAGCCCTGCGTCGGCAAGGGCCGCCTGCGCCTCCTCGCCCAGCAGGCGGGCCGTGAAGGCGCCAAGGGCCGCCAGCCGCTCCTCCGCGTCCCCGCCGTGGCCACTGTATGCGGGCGCGGTCACGCACAGGTACAGCCCCAGGTCGCCCCGGCAGCGCTCCCCCGGCGTCCACATGCAGGTCGCAAAACCCCGGCCCGCCGCCCGCAGCTGCTCCATGCGCCTGACCTCCCTCTGGGTGGCCAGATAGAAGGCGTACTTCCTGTCCAGCGCAAAGTCCGGCCACAGCCGCGCCCTAACGCCCGTTTCGGCCAGGGCGATGAGCTTCGGGTCCATCCCCTCAAGCGCCAGGTCCGGCCGGGCGAAGGAAGGCGCGGGCAGGGCGATCCCGCGCTTTTTCTCCCGGAGGGCCGTGCAGAGTTCCTCCACCGGCGTCTCCGGGAAAAGCTGCTCGCCGTCCAGCCATTCCCGGTCGCCCAGCAGGCCGTAGGCCCCTAAGGCCAGCGGCAGGCCGTACTGCTTGCCGCCCCTCTGCCCCGCGCGCAGCAGCGCCTCCCGCAGCCCCGCCTGCCCGCCGGAGATGGGCAGCAGCGTCCCCTCCGGGTCCGTCTCCACGCCGCCGCTTAGGATCAGTGCATCCGGCAGGGCGCGGGCCGCCTTGAGGGAACGGTACTCGCTCACGTTCATTTGGGATATGCTCAAGAGAGTCCCTTCCCGCTCCTTCTCAAAGAGGCGCGCCTGGGCGTTGAGCCAGCTATTCAGCCCGCCCTGGTCGAAGGCCTGCACCACGCCCAAAGTCAGTATGCCCTCCCAGGCGGGCCCCTCCCCTTGCAGGTAGTCAAGGGGTTCAACGGGCAGCGCCTCCAGGGCCGCGGGCGTGAGCAGCAGGCAGGCGACGAACAGCAGGAAGGCCAGGATCCGAAAACACCAAACGCGCATGAAAAGTCCCCCTCCATCCCATGGATATGGAGGGGGACGGGCGCTTTATGCGGCCCTTTTCCGGCTCTCCTCTCTTTCGATCAACCAGCGGAGCGGTAGTGCCGGACCCCGATCAGGAACACCTCCGCGCAGGCGCAGACGAACACGAGGGAATAGAGGGGCAGCAGCCCCTGCCAGGCGGGCGCCCGGTCCAAAAGGGCCTTCAAGGGCAGGTAGTTCATCACGCCGAAGGGGATCACGTAGGTGAAGAAGCGGGTGAAGAACTTGGAATAGATGTCCAGCGGGTACCCGGCGAACTCCCGGCCGCCGTCGGTGAATATGTTGGCGATCTCCATCCGCTCAACGCTCCAGAAGCACATGGCCGCAAAGGCGATATAGAGCCCCAAGAACACCAGCGTTCCGCCCAGCACCATCAGGCACAGGACGAGGACCTTATACGCCGTCCACGCGATGCCCGCCCGCAGCGCGGCAAAGACGAGCAGCGCCGAGGCAAAGGCGGCCTTGCCCAGCCGCTCCAGAGGGAACTCCGAGCAGAGGACGAGCAGCAGTATGTTGCGCGGCTGCACCATCAGCCGGTCGAATGTGCCGTCGCGGATGAGGCGCGAAAAGCGGTCGAAGCCCCAGCCAACACACTCGGCCAGGCAGAAGGCCAGGTTCGCCACCGCGAAGCATAGGAGGATCTGCGGCAGCGTCCAGCCCTCCAGCGCGCCGAAGCTGCCAAAGAGCAGCACGACGCCGATCAGCGCCGAGACCGGCTGCAGCACGATGCCGCCCAGCTGGAGATAAAACGCCGAGCGGTATTCCAGCGCCGAGCGCACGTGCATCTTGATGTGTTTCCAGTAGATGCCCATCTCTTTTCACCCTCCCTGTATGACCACATGGCGCAGCTGCCGGTCCATGTAGGCATGGCCCACGAACACAAGCAACGCGATCCAGATGAGCTGCATCCCGACGGACCAAAGCCCCTCGCCAAGCGGTATGTTGCCCGAATACAGCCGGTAGGGCAGGTCCACCACGTAGCGGAAGGGCAGGCAGTAGCAGAGCGTTTGAAGCCAGGCAGGCATGAAGGGCACGGGCACCAGGCTGCCGGATAAGAACTCGGTCAGCGTGCTCACCAGCAGCGCGGCTCGGTAGATGTCCATCAGCTTGAACACCAGCGTGTGCATGATGGCCATGATCGCAGTGTTAAGGAGCGCGGCCAGCAGCAATGTCACCAGAAACAGGCAAAAGTGGGAAGGCGAGGCGGGCAGGGACAGCCCGAATGGCGCGGGCAGCAGCGGGGCCAGCAGCAGCACCGGCCCGCAGCGCAGGGCCGCCCCGGCCGTCCGCTGGGCCAGCAGCCGCGCGTACCAGATGAAGTAGAGGTCCTGCGGCCTGCACAGCTCGTAGGCCACCTGCCCGCTGCGGACGGAGTCGGCGATCTCGTTGTCCCGCGTCCAGGAGTTGGTCAGCATGAGGAAGGCCTGCTGCAGCCACACGTAGCTGACCAGCTGGGGCAGGTCGATGCTCTGGCGCAGGCCCGACTCGTAGAAGGCCCTGTACAGCATCACGTACATGAATCCCCAGGCGAACTGGGTGCACAGCCCCGCGAAGGCAGCCGTCCTGTATTGGAGCATGCTGCGCACCCGCAGGGCGAACACCGCCCACCAGACATGCGGCCTCATACGCCCATCTCCTTATACATCCCCGCCATCACCGCCTCCAGCGACGGCTCGCGGACGGAGACGTCCGTCACGTCCGCCACCTTTGGCAGGGCGGCCAAAAGGGAGGCGGCGCTCACTTCTTTGGGATCAAAGCGGAAGCTCACGTGCCCCTCGCCTTTCTCCACAATTTGCGTGCCGGGCAAGCTACCCCGCAGCGGGCCGGAAAAGCGCACGGCGAGCGTCTTTTCGCCTCCGTACCTTTCCCGTATGTTTGTGAGCGTGCCGTCGTAGAGCAGCCTGCCCCGGCCCAGCAGCATCACCCGCGAGGTCAGCGCCTCGATGTCGCTCATGTCGTGGGTGGTGAGGATCACCGTCACGCCCCTCTCCCGGTTGATCTCCCGGATGAAGGAGCGCACCGCCAGCTTGCTCACCGCGTCCAGGCCGATGGTGGGCTCGTCCAGAAACAGTATGTCCGGCTCGTGCAGAAGGGCCGCCGCTACCTCGCAGCGCATCCGCTGGCCGAGGCTCAGCTGCCGCGCGGGCGTGCGGACGATCTGGCCTAGGTCCAAAAGCTCCGTCAGGCGCGAAAGCGTCCTTTGGTAGCGCGCCTTCTCCACGCCGTAGATCTCCCGCAGCAGCTCGAAGGAGTCCAGCACCGGCACGTCCCACCAGAGGGAGGAGCGCTGGCCGAACACCACGCCGATGCGGCGCACGTGCGCCTTCCTGTCCTTATGGGGCTCCCTTCCGTCGATCATGCAGACGCCCCGGTCCGGCACCAGGATGCCGGACATGATCTTGATGGTCGTGGACTTGCCTGCGCCGTTGGGGCCTATGTAGCCCACGATCTCTCCCCGGTCGATGGAAAAGCCCAGCTTGTCCAGCGCGCGGATCTTCTCCTTCTCCCGCCTAAGGCCCCGGCCCGTCTTTTTGCGGACCGTAAAATCCTTGCCCACGTCCTTAAGCTCGATCAGCATAGGTAGTATCCCTCCTTATTACGTATTGTTGGCGCCGCCCGCCTGGCGGATCAGCTCCTGCATGGGGCAGCCGTACTCGCTTACCAGCTTCCCCTCCTGAAAGCCCAGTCCCTTGTACAGGGCCCGGGGCGCTTTTCCCCTTTCGTCCTCCCTGCAAAACGTGGTCACCACCACGCAGCGGCTTTGGTCTAAGCGGGAGAGCGCCTCCCGCATAAGGCAGGTCGCCACGCCCTGCCGCCTGCGCTCCGGCGCCACGGCAAGGAAGCAGATGCGGTTCTGCCTGCGGGAAAACAGCAGGATGCCCGCCAGCTGGCCGCCCTCCGAGGCGCACAGGGCGCGGCCGTCCGCCATGAAGCGCAGCACCGTGCGCCTGTATTCCAGCAGCGCCTCCTCCGTTTCCAACCCGGGAAAGTTCCATGCCAGCTTGCGGACCAGGCGCATCCAGGCGCGGATGTCCTTTTCCCCGCCCTCGTAAAGCTCCATTTCGTTTTCCTCCTTTACACGTCTTTTTGGGTATGGAAAACAAGCGTTCCATACAGCATCTTTTTTCGGAACGCAAAAAAACCTCCGGCTCTCCCCCCTTTTGTACGTCGGACGCGCCTTTTTCAAGGGGCGCGAAAAAGCGGCCTGTACGCCGTCCATACAGTCCCGTTTTTCTTTGCCGTACATGGGGGAAACCACAACGCCAGAGGTACGTTTCTTGTCGTGAGGTTCAAGAGTATAACACAGGAGCGCCTTCCCTGTCAAGGAAAGGCGCTCCTGTTTTGCTTAGGTTTGTTGGATGCTGTGGTTTATTGCAGGTTCTTGATGACGCTTAAGGCCACCTTCGGGATGCAGACGTTCTCGTCGTCCGCGCCGGAGAGCTGGAAGCTGTACTCGCCGTATTCCCAAGCCGCCAGCGTCATCTCCGGCTGCGCCTTCTCGTGCCGCACATCGACGGACACGTTCTGCCCGCCGAGCGTCTCGCCGCTCCAGCTCTCGTTCAGAGCCTCGTCGAACTCGACCTCCGGCAGCTCCAAGTCGCCGCCTTTTAAAACCAGCAGCGTGCATTCCGACTCCGCGATCATGTCGCGGTAGGTGACCTTTAAGTCCGTTTCGCCCGTCAGGCGGTAGCTGTCCTCCGCGATCCAGTTTTCGTTCGCGGGCAGGACGATCGGGATGCCGAAGGCGGCCTCCACCTCGTCCGCTTCCAATTTTTGCGGCACCTGCACCGGCGCCACGTTCGTCTGCGAGGCGGCCGGCGTTTCCGGCGCGTCCACGCTGACCTCCGGCGCCCGTTCGCAGCCGACAAGGCTCAAAAGCAGCAGGGCGGCCAGCAGGCAGGCGGTCGTTTTTCTCATGGGCGGCTCCTTTCAGGTCCAAACAGGCTTTAGGCTTCTTACTCGTTGCGGATGGCCGCCAGGGCGGAGAGGCGCATGGCCCTCTGGGAGGGATAGAGCCCCGACAGCATGCCCACCAGCGTGGCGAAGGAAAGCCCAAGCGCGGCCAGCCACAGGGGGATCACGGAGCGGAAGCTGCTGTACCCGCCGTAGGCGTCCATCACCAGGTTCACCACGCCGCCGATGCCGTAGGAGAGCAGCAGGCCCACGATGCCGCCGCCCAGGCCGATCATGGCGGCCTCGCAGAGGAACATGGCCCCGATGGTGCCCAGGCGGCAGCCCAGCACCTTCATCACGCCGATCTCGCGGGTGCGCTCATAGATGGACATGAGCATGGTGTTGGCGATGGAGATGGCCGCCACCAGCATGGCGATCGCGCCGATGCCGCCCAGCATCAGCTGCATGGAGCGGGACTGCTGCTGCATGTTCTCGATCATCTGCGCGTAGGACCAGGCGCTGATGCCCAGCTTCTGGATCTCCTCCTGCACGTCCAGGGCGTAGTTGAAGTCGTCCACCTTGACATAGCCGCGCGGGTACTCGGTCACCTTAAGCTCCGAGTCCTTCTTGAAGAGCGACTTGTTCTTCTGTATCAGGGTCTTGATGTTGTTGAGGTTGCAGTAGATGTTCCAGTCGGCCTCGCCGCCCGTCTCCTCCAGCACGCCCACCACGCGGGCCTTGAACTCGTACTCCTTGGGCTCGTCGTTCTCCATGTCGTTGTAATCCCTGTAAATCAGGCTGTACTTCTCGTTGAGCCAGTCCAGGTCCGGGGCCTCGTCGGTATAGACCTGGGAGTTCTTCTTATGGAAGGAGCTGAGCGTGTCGCTGCCCAGTATGACCTCCACGGTCTCGCCCATGTCGTCGGAGAAGCCGCCGCCCTCGGCAAATTCCATGCCCAGGACCTCCTCGCTGCCGGGCAGCACGGCCTGCGGGTTGTTGTAGCTCTCCAGCTTGCCCGTGCGCAGCGTAAAGACCCAAACGTCCATCAGGGGCGTTACAGCCTCCACATGGTCCAGGGCGGCGATCTTGCGCACCATGGTGTCGTCCAGCTTCTGGGCCTCCACGGTGGTGTCGTCGTCCAGCGTGATGGTCGGCACCTCGCCGCCACTATACGTGTAGTATGTCATGGAGTTGAGCTCCACGCGGGTCAGCTCGCCCGTCTGGGCAAGGGATTCGATATTACCCTGGTTGATGCCGATGGCCATGGACACCATCACCACGATGGAGGCGGTGCCGATCATCACGCCCACCATGGTCAGTATGGTGCGCAGCTTGCGCCGCCACAGGTTCTGGGCGCTCAGGAGCACTAGATCAGTCCATCTCATCGTCAACATCCTCTGCCTTGCGGCGGCGGCGACGGCGCTTGACGAGCACGATCACCACCACCAGGACCACCAACGCAACGCCGCCGCCGATGGCGATCCAGACCCAGAAGGGGATGCCGCTCTGCACGGGCTCGGTGATGTCGGGCATGTCGTCCATAACGGGCAGATCGTCCTCGCCGTAGTCCATGGAGACCACGTTCAGCGTGATGGGGACCTCCTTGCGGGACTCCACGCCGTACTCGTCCTCATAGGTGACCACGATGTTGCCGCTCGCTTGGCCGCTGAAGCCGTCCTCGGCGCTGGCCATCACGTCGTAGGTGCGGGAGATGCCGGAGTCCATGTTGCCGGCGAAGTAGGTCTCGTCCGCGCGCAGGCCCTCGCACTCCAGGAACACGGTCACGTTGTACACGGTGGAGCGGCCCTTGTTGAACAGGTTCATGGTGATGTTGGTGGAATCGCCCTGGAACATCTCGGAGGCGTAATAGGGCGTATCCAGCGAGAGGTTCGGCATCTGGCGCACGGGCAGGGTGATGGAGTCGCCGCCGGTGTAGGCCATGTCGGACTGCACGTAGTCGTAGGCGATCTTGAGCACTGCGGGCTCGATGCCGCAGTTGGCCGTGGAGCGCATGCGCACGGTGGCCTGCGCGGTCTCGCCGCCTGCGATCCTGTCGATGTAGATGGTGGAGGAGCCGCTGGCGGGAAGCAGGGTGTTGAGCTCATCGGAGAGCACGGCCTTTACGTCCTTTAGGGCCTTGTCCGTGGTGTTGCGGAAGGTCAGGGACAGGTCGAACTCCTCGCCGGCCCCCACGTCCGTGGGGTCGATGGAGTAGCTCTCCAGCAGCAGCATCGCCGTGGAGGGGTTCTTCTCCGGCTCGCCGCCCGTGCCGCCGTTGCCGCCCTCGTCCGTCTTGGGGGCTTCCTTGCCGTGCTCGATGCGGAAGTACACGGGCACGGTGGCCGCGGTGGGCTGCTCGTTGTCGATGTCGGCGTAGAAGTTGAGGAACTTGACCTCAAAGTTTAAGATATAGTTGCCGTTGACCGCGTCGTCCCGCACCCAGAAGGGGAAGGAGAAGTAGTCCTCCACGTAGTTGTCGTTCTCGTCGGTGATCACGACCAGGTCCTTGATGTACTGGGTGTAGTTGGACTTATCGAACTCGAACAGGTTGCGGTTCGTATCGTCGAAAACGGGGGTGATGGTGAAATAGCGGAAGGGGTTGCGGTTGAGGGCCTCGTTGATCTTGTACTTGAGCGAGACCTGAATGTCGATGTAGTGGGCGTCGTTGTCCACGGCGATGGGCCGCTGCACCGAGGTGATCTGGTCCTTAAGGTCCTGGTACTGGGGCTCGGCGTTGCCGGGCAGGCCGTCGAAAACGTCGTTATCGGGGCCGTTGACGGAGGCAAAGCCCGTGACGGGGCTCAGCAGAAGCAACAGGCAGATGAGTAGGGCGGAGATCAGGCGTCTCTTTGCGGTGTTCATGCGGGTCGTTCCTCCTTTGGGCTGGGATCGGGCACTTCTCTTAAGCCGGTCTTGTTATCGATGATCTCGATCACCTTGCCGTCCAGCAGGCGGACCACGCGGTCGGCCCGCTCGGCGATGGTGTTGTCATGGGTGACCATGATGAGCGTCGCGCCGTTCTGTTTGGCGATCTCCTTGATGAGGGAGAGGATCTCGTCGCTGGTGCGGGAGTCCAGGTTGCCCGTGGGCTCATCGGCAAAGACGATCTGCGGCGAGGCCACCAGCGCGCGGGCGATGCCCACCCTCTGCTGCTGCCCGCCGGACATCTGGGTGGGCTTGTGGCGTATGTGGGAGCCCAGGCCCAGCTGCTTGAGCATGGTAAGGGCCTTTTTCTTCCTCTCCTTGGGGGCGACGCCCCTGTACACAAGGGGCATGGTGACGTTCTCCAAGGCGGTCAGGGCGGGAAAGAGGTTGAACTGCTGGAAGATGAAGCCCACGTGCTCCAGACGGAAGCGGACCAGCTGGCTCTCGTTCATCTTGTCCAGCCTCTGCCCGGCGATCTGGATGGCGCCGCGGGTGGGCTTTTCCAGCCCGGCCAGCATGTTGAGCAGGGTGGATTTGCCGCTGCCCGAGCGGCCCACGATGCACAAGAACTCGCCGGGGTAGACGTCCAGCGTCACGCCGTCCAGGGCGCGCAGCTTCTCGTCGCCCACGTGGTAGATCTTCACCAGGTTGCGTATCTTGATGATGGGTTCGATGGCTTCCATCCATGCGCCTCCTTTTTGTGGGCTTCCGGCCCGTGGAGCTGTGTTTTTTCTCGCGTTTTGCGCTCCATTTTCGCGCGCACATTTCCCTATCCTGTAAGACGCTGCGAAGGGCCGAAATGTTTCGTCTTGTTTGAAATATATATTATCGCAATCGCCCCCTTTGTGCAAGGGCCGTAAACAAAAGATAAAGAAAAAATTCCAACTTGGATACAATCTTCCCGCAACGCGGAATGGCTTGCCATTTCCTGGCAGGATACATGTCGTCGTTTTTTAGCGCGCGTTTTGCGCGTTTTTTGGAAGGGCTTTCCAGGCCCTTTCCCCTTCCATATTTATAGGGAAACCGTTGCCAGCCCGCGCCGCCCTGTGGTATGCTAGGCGATGATGAGCACACATGGAAGGGAGGTCTGCGGCATGGAGAGCTGGCTGGTCACGGGCGGCGCGGGCTTTATCGGCGCGGCCTTTGTGCGCATGGTCCACGCCTCCCGGCCGGACGTCCGGCTGGTGAATCTGGACCTCATGACCTACGCCGCCGACCTGCGCCGCCTGGACGGCGTAGAGGAAGGGCCGCGCTACCGCTTCGTGCGGGGCGACGTGTGCGATCGGGCGCTGCTGGATGCGCTGTTCGCCCAGGAGGACTTCCGCTATATCATCCACTTCGCCGCCCAGACCCACGTGGACCGCGCGGTGCGCTCCGGCGCGGAGTTCTTCCGCACCAACGCCTATGGCACCCAGACGCTGCTGGACGCAGCCGCCGGGGCCTGGGGGAGCGACGCGGGCCGACGCTTCCTGCTCGTCTCCACCGACGAGGTGTACGGCGCTTTGGGCATAAGCGGCCGCTTCCGCGAGGAGGACCCGGTCCGCCCCTCCAGCGCCTATTCCGCCTCCAAGGCCGCCGCGGAGCTGGCGGTGCGCGCCGCGGCCCGCACCCACGGCCTGCCCACGCTCATCACCCGCTGCTGCAACAACTTCGGCCCCCTGCAGCACGACGAGAAGCTGCTGCCCACGCTCTGCCGCCGGGCCGCGGCGGGGCTGGCCCTGCCCCTGTACGGCAGCGGCGAGCAGGTGCGCGAGTGGGTGCACGTGGACGACCACTGCCGCGGGCTGCTGCTCTGCCTGGAAAAGGGGAAGGCGGGCGCCTGCTACAACCTGGGCTCGGGCCTGGAGCTGGACAACCTGAGCGTGGCGCGCCTGGTGCTGGAGGAAGCTGGGCTGCCGCAGACGCGCATCGAGCACGTGGCCGACCGGCCCGGCCACGACTTCCGCTACGCGCTGGACTTTTCCCGCGCCGCAGCCGAGCTGGGCTACCGGCCGGCGAGCAGCGACGAGGATTCCCTGCGGCGGGAGATCCGGCGCGCCCTCGCGCTGTACGCGGGCAGGCGGCCGTGAACCCCTTGACCGCCCTATCGGAAAGCAAGCCGGGAAGCGCCGCTCCCCGATTTATTCCTTTATTTTCCAGAGATTTTGAGAAAAAGCCGCTGAAAACCCAAACCCGCGCCTTCCTGTAAAAAGCGCCGTCCTCCCGCTTTTCCCCTGTAAAATTCCCATAAACCCCGGTTTCCGCTTGCAAAACGCCCCTTGCTATGCTAAAATCTTAGAAAATGCGAGGGAGGCGGATGCTTCCCTAGCGCAGGAAGGACCCGAGGTGAGGTAAGGATGCGCGTCCCGCGTTCGCTGGCAAGGCAAATACCCGGGGCGAAGTTTTCCCATTCCCTCCCCCTTCTTTCCACAGGCATATCCGTTGTTCCCGTTTAGGAGATCGACGGACTGCCATTTTTTTTGCCCCGCGTTGGCCCCGGTCGTTCCTCAAAGCGGCCCCTAAGCCGCCCACCGCCCGCATCTCGATGCGGACAGGCCCCTTTTCAAAAGTCCTAATACCGAAGGAGGAGAAGACCCATGAGCTCTAAACCCGTCAAGGCCAAGAAGCTCCAGATCCCCGAGGAGGGCCTCTTCGACGCCCGCACCCTGGGCTGGCCCCGCATGCTTCTGCTGGGCCTGCAGCACATGTTCGCCATGTTCGGCGCCACGGTACTGGTGCCCCTGCTGCTGAACCAGTACGGCCTGCCCATGAGCATCCAGACCACGCTGCTGTGCGCGGGCCTGGGCACGCTGCTGTTCCACCTGTTCACCAAGTTCAAGGTGCCCGCCTTCCTGGGTTCCAGCTTCGCCTTCCTGGGCGGCTTCAACACCGTGGCCAACCTGAACACCGGCATCTTCGCCAACATGGACGGCACCGCCAAGCTGCCCTACGCCCTGGGCGGCGTGGTCGTGGCGGGCCTTCTGTACCTGGTGATGGCCCTGATCATCCGCCTGGTGGGCGTCAAGCGCGTCATGCGCTACCTGCCCCCCGTGGTCACCGGCCCCATCATCATCTCCATCGGCCTGACGCTGGCCTCCAGCGCCATCGGCAACGCCTCCGCCTGCTGGTGGCTGGCCATCCTGGCCCTGGGCACCATCATCGTGGCCAACATCTTCGGCAAGGGCATGATCAAGATCATCCCCATCCTGCTGGGCGTCCTGGTCCCCTACGCGGTGTGCCTGATCCTCACCCTGACCGGCCTCATCGGCCCGGAGAGCGGCGCCTACATCCACTTCGACGCCGTGGCCTCCGCCCAGATCGTGGGCCTGCAGCAGTTCGTGCTGCCCAAGTTCGACGTTTCCGCCATCCTGGTCATGGCGCCCATCGCCATCGCCTCCATGATGGAGCACGTGGGCGATATCTCCGCCATCTCCGCCACCACCGGCCGCAACTTCGTGCAGGATCCCGGCCTTGACCGCACCCTGATGGGCGACGGCCTGGCCACCTCCCTCTCCGCCCTGATCGGCGGCCCCGCCAACACCACCTACGGCGAGAACACCGGCGTTCTGGCCCTCTCCCGCGTCTACGACCCCAAGGTCGTGCGCCTGGCGGCCTTCTTCGCCATCATCCTCTCCTTCAGCCCCGCCTTCGCGCAGGTGATCAACACCATCCCCTCCGCCATCGTGGGCGGCGTCTCCTTCATCCTCTACGGCATGATCTCCGCCATCGGCGTGCGCAACGTGGTGGAGAACCACGTGGACCTGAGCAAGTCCCGCAACGTGATCATCGCGGCGGTGATCCTGGTCAGCGCCCTGGGCTTCGGCGACGGCCTGAGCTTCACCATCGGCGGCACCACCATCACCCTGACCGCCCTGGCCCTGGCCGCCATCCTGGGCATCCTGCTCAACGCCATCCTGCCCGGCAAGGACTACGAGTTCAAGGCCGACACCGGCGTGCAGTTCAGCGCCCCCACCGAGGACAAGTAAAACTTCAAGCGGACCTGTTCAAAGGCCGGACGAGGGAAAGCTCCCTTGTCCGGCCTTTTCTTATTGTCAGGTTTTTTCACAGAAACAGCGGAAAAATGGGCACGTTCCGGCGCGCTGTTCTTTCACAAATGACCGCCTTCACAGCCCTGTTTTGCATAAAAAAAAGGCGCGTCACGGCCGTCTGTCTGTTTGTAGGCAGCGGCTCTTTTGGCTTCTTTTATGGGAAAACGAGGGCAGGTCGCGGCGGCGAACGGCAGGGTTTTTGGCTTCTTTCATAGGGAAATTAGGGCGCATCGCGGCGGCGAACAGCGGGGCTTCCGGCCCGTTTTCGCATGAAAGGCGGCTGCATCTGGGCAAGCTATCCGCAAGACCTTCCAAAAAACAACTGCAAGGAGCGGATCGAATGCCAAAGACCGGAGCGGAAGCCCTCAACCGCCGCCTGCGCGAGCTGTCCGGCGCGGCGCTGCACGGCCGCGGCCCCCTGAGCGGCCGCGGGGACACGCTGCGCCGCCTGCAGCGGGCGCGCCTGTCCCTGCTGGAGCAGACCTCGGGCGCGGAGGCCCCGCCGGCCGTGTGCTGGTTTCTGGACAACTACCCCTTCGTGGAGGAGACGGCCCTGCTGCCCGCCCCGCGGGTGAAGCTGCCCCTGCTGCGCCGGGGCTTTCCCCGGGCGCTGGCCCTGTGCTTTATCGCGGTGGACTGCTTCGACGGCTGCGTGGACGAGAAGGCCCTGCGGCTGACGCTGGAGGGTTTTCTCTCCCTGCGCCCGCTGACCATGGACGAGATGTGGGCCCTGCCGGAGCTGCTGCGCCTGTCCCTCCTGGACGGCTGCGCCTCCCTTGCCTGCGAGCAGGCGGATCTATTGCGCCTGCAGGCCGAGGCCGCGGAGGCGGGGCTGCGCCTGCTCAAGAGCGGCCGGGGGCTGCGCGGCCTGCCCGCCCGCTTCTTGAGCCCCGCGGGCGTGGCGGCGCTGCACGCGGTCTTAAGCGAGAACGACGGCACGGAGGAGCTGCAGAAGTTCCTGTTCTCCCAAGGGCTGGAGCTCAAATCCCTGCTCCTTAACTACCGGGAGGCCCGCTCCTTCGCCGAGTACCGCATGTCCGGCCTCATCCGCTCCCTGCGCGCCCTGGGCGAGATGGACTATTCCCGCCTGTTCGAGGACCTGAGCCCCGTGGAGCGGCTGCTGCGCCAGGAGCCGGGCGGCGTCTACGCCCGCTGCGACTTCGAGACCCGCGACCTGCTGCGCCGCCGCCTGGCCCGCTTCGCCCGCGAGCACGGCCTTTCCGAGGTGGAGACGGCCGAAAAGCTGCTGCTCCTCTGCCGCGCAGGCGGCGGGCCGAAGGAACAGCAGGCTGGCTTTTACCTGCTGGAAAACGAGGGTCTGCGCCGCTTTTCCGCCGTGACGGGCGGCGCGTCCGCCCGCTTCAACGCCCGGCTCTTTCTGCATGCCCACATCCGCTTTCTGTACTTCTTCCTCTATTACCTGCTGGCGCTTCTTGCCTGCGCGGGGGTGTTCCTGCTCGCCGGGCCGCTGGCGGCCTGCCTCTCCCTGTTCCCCGCGCTGAGCCTGTCCGCCCGCTGGCTCGGGGCCTTCTTTTTGCGCCTGTTTCCGCCAAAGGTCCTATGCAAGCTGGACTTTGCCGAGCGCGTGCCGCCCGAGGCCCGCACCGCCGTGTGCATCCCGGCGCTGCTCTCCTCCCCCGAGAGGGCCCGCTCCGCCGCGGAGAATCTGGAGCGGGCGTACCTGGCCAACCCCCAGGAGGGGCTCCTGTTCGTGCTGCTGGGCGACTTTGCGGACCACACAGAGCCCACGCGCGACGACGACCGCGACATACTCCGCGCGGGACAGGAGGCGATCCGGGCCCTGAACGTCAAGTACGGCGAGCGCTTCTATTATCTACACCGGCCCCGCGTCCACTCCCTGACGCAGGACGCCTACATGGGCTGGGAGCGCAAGCGGGGCGCGCTGCGCCAGCTGGACCAGGCCATACTGACCGGCAGCGACCAGGACTTCCTCTGCTGCGTCCCCTCCCTGGAGGGGCTGGAAGGGGCGCGCTATGTGCTGACGCTGGACGCCGACACCTACCTGCCGCCGGGCACCGCCGCCAAGCTGGCCGGGGCCGCCGCGCACCCGCTCAACAAGGACATAGGCGTGCTCTCGCCCCGGGCGCAGAGCCTGTTCTTCCACGGCCAGACGCTCTTTTCCCGCCTTCTGTCCCAGGGCGGCGGGGTGGACAGCTACGTCACCGCCGTCTCCGAGCTCTACCAGGACCTGTTCGGCGAGGGCATCTACGGCGGCAAGGGCATCTACAACGTGCGCCTGTTCGAGCGGGCCACCGCGGGCCTGCCCCAGAACGCGATCCTGAGCCACGACTGCCTGGAGGGACTGCTGGCCGGGGCCGCGTCCCTTTCCGACCTCTGCGTTTTGGAGCGCCAGCCCCAGAGCCTGCGCGCCTGGGCCGCCCGGCAGCACCGCTGGGTGCGCGGGGACTGGCAGCTGCTTCCCTTTTTGTTCCACAGGGGCTTCTCCTGGCTGGACCGGCACAAGCTGCTGGACAACATGCGCAGGTCGTTGAGCCCCTTCTTCGCCGTGCTCTGCGCGGTGTGCTTTGGGCCCGCCGGGCTGCTGGTCCTCTTTTACGAATTGGGCCTGCCGCGGGACCTCTCCTGGCTGCTGCGCTTCCTGCTTCTGCCCTGGCAGGGCGTGATGCAGCTGGGCGCGGCGGCACAGACGCTCTGGCGCGTGCTGTTCACCCGCAAGGGGCTGCTCTCCTGGGTCACCGCGGCGGACGTGGGCGAAAAGGGCGAGATGAACCCCTTAAAGCTCTGGGCCTGCCCGCTGGCAGGGGCGCTGTCCCTATCACCGCTGCTGCTGCCCTTATGGGGCCTTGCGCCGCTTTTGTGCTACCTGCTGCCCCGTCCCGGCTTCCGGAAGGAGACGGTCAGCGCCGAGGACAAACTCTACCTGCGGGAGCTGTTCCGCCGCAGCTACCGCTGGTTCGAGGAGGTATTGACCGAGGAGGACCACTTCCTGCCCCCGGACAACGTGCAGGAGCGGCCCGGCCCCCGCACGGCCCGCCGCACCTCGCCCACCAACATAGGATTGAGCCTGCTCTCCCACGCCGCGGCCCGCTCTTTGGGCGTGATCGACGCCCCGCAGATGGCCCGGCGCATGGAGCGGACGCTCTCAACGCTTGAAAAGCTGGAAAAGTGGAAGGGCCACACATACAACTGGTACTCCACGCAGGACCTGTCCGTCCTGCCGCCCCGCTACGTTTCCAGCGTGGATAACGGCAACCTCTGCTGCTGCCTCTGGGCGGCGGCGGCCTGTTTGCGCAAGACAGGCGAAATGGGCCTTGCCAGCCGCTGCGATAAGCTCGTGCGGGCCATGGACTTCTCCCTGCTCTACGACGAGGGCCGCTCCCTGTTCTATATCGGCTTCGACAAGCAGAAGAGCGAGAACTCCGCCGGGCACTACGACCTGCTGGCCTCGGAATCGCTGCTTTTGAGCTTCCTGGCCGTGGCCAAGGGGGACGTGCCCCTGCGCCACTTCCGCGCTTTAGGGCGGCCGCTCACCCGGCAGGCGGGCAGGCCCACGCTGCTCTCCTGGTCGGGCACGCTGTTTGAGTACCTGATGCCCCTCCTGCTCCTGCGCCCCGCGCCGGGCTCCCTGCTGGAAACGAGCGCCCGCGGCGCGATCCTGGCCCAGGCGCGGGCGGCCGGGACGGAGCGGCCCTTCGGCGAGTCCGAGTCTGGCCGCTACGAGTTCGATTTGGACCTCAACTACCAGTACCGCGCCTTCGGCCTGCCGGAGCTGGCCATGCGCGGGGGCGGCGGCGAGGACGTGGTTGTCGCGCCCTACGCCTCCGCTTTGGCCCTGCTGCTGGAGCCTGCCCTAGCCACCCGCAACCTGCGCGCCATGGAGGCGATGGGCTGGGCGGACAGGCACGGCTTCTACGAGGCGGCGGACTACACCAAGCCCCTGGCCGACGGCGGCGGGCGGCCCTACTCGCTGGTGGTCTCCCATATGGCCCACCACCAGGGCATGACGCTGCTGGCGCTGGAGGGGGCCCTGAAGGGCGGCGTGCGGGAGGCCTTCTGCGCCCTGCCCGCCGTGCAGGCCTTCGAGTGGCTGATGCAGGAGCGCGCGCCAAAAGGCCGCGTGCCCCGGCGGCAGAGGCCGCCCCGGGAGGAACAGCCGCCCCTCTACCGCCCAAAACGCACCGGCTACTCCCTGCCCGCCCGCGAGCTGGGCGGGCAGCTGCTGGGCGGGGGCGGCAGCTGCCTGCTGGCGATGAACCACGGCCTGTCCTTGTGCCTACACGAGGGCGAGGCCCTCTACCGCGCCTTAAACGGCGAGGAAGGGCTGCTGCTCTATTTGAACGGCCGCCGCGTGGCGTTCGAGCGGCTGCGGCACGAGGCGGGGGCCTGCACCTTAAGCGGCGGCGCGGACGGCCTGCGGCTGAACCTGCTGGCCGCCGTCTCCCCGGAGGATGGGACCGTCGGTCTGGAGATCGAGCTGCAGGGGCTGGAGGACGGGCAGGAGGCCACGCTGACCGCCTACCTCGAGCCCGTCCTGGCCCGGCCGGAGGACGACCGCGCCCACCCGGCCTTCCAGGAGCTGTTTCTGCAGGTGGAGCCCATCCCCGGCGGGCTGCGCTGCCGCCGCCGCGCCCGGGACGGCTCCGCGCAAAAAACGCTCGACTTCGTGCTGTTCGGCGACGGGGAGGAAGCGGGCGTGCAGAGCCAGCGGCTGCGCTTCGTGGGCCGGGGCCGAAGCAAGGACGATCCCCTGCAGGAGCTGTGCGAACCTAAGGAGATCGAGACGACGCCCCTCAACCCCTGCCTGGCGATCTCCCGCCGCCTGGTCGGCGCGAAGGGCCGCTCCCTGCTCTGCCGGGGGCTGCTGGGGGTCAAGCCCCTTTCCGCCTCGCCGGACATCCAGCTGGACAGGCTCCTGTCCTTTGCCCGCATACGGGCCCGCGCCGAGGCCGACGCCTTTGGGCTGGGGCCCAAATTCCTGCGCGGGGCCAACCGGGCGCTGGGCTGCCTGCTGCGGCCCTGGCTGGTGGGCGGCAGGCGCGCCGAGGCCGCGCTTGCCTCCACGCTGCCCTTATCCGCCCTGTGGCGTTTCGGCTTATCGGGCGAAAAGCCCCTGATCTGCGTGTTCGTGCGCGAGGCCGCCCAGCTGCCCCTTGCCCGGCAGGCGGTCAAGCTGCACGCCTACTTCTGCGACCTGGGCTTCCCCGTGGAGCTGTGCCTGGTGGACGAGGGTCCGGCGGACTACCTGCAGGCCCTGCACGGCCAGCTCTGCGCCCTCGGCTGGCGCGGCGTGGTGCTGGACGGCGCATCCCTTTCCCGCGAGGAGAAGCTGCTGCTGAAGAGCCGCTCCGCCCTTTTGCTGGAAGGCGGCGCGGGGGAGCTGGACGCCCAGCTGCCCCGCCTGCAGCGCGAGGCCTTATCCCCCGCGGCGCCCATCGGCCCCGCGCCTGCGCCCGTTCCCCTGCCGCCGGAAACGCTCGCGGACAGCTGCCCCTACGGCGGTTTTTCCCCGGACGGACGGCGCTACGTGATCATCAAGCGGCCGCCGCTGCCCTGGTCCAACGTGATGGCCAACCCGCATATCGGCTCCCTGGTGACCGACCGCTTCGGCGGCTACACGTTCTACGAAAACGCGCGGCTTATGCGCCTTACGCCCTTTTCCAACGACCCGGTGGAGGATCCGCGGGGCGAGGGGCTGTTCCTGCTGGACGAGGACAGCGGGCGGTTGGACTTCCTCTGCCAGAGGATGATCTTCACCCAAGGGGCCTGCGTGGGCGAGAGCGGCGAAAACGGCGTTCTGGCCCGGCACACGCAGGCCGTGGACCCGGAAAAGGCGGTGAAGCTGATGCACCTGCAGCTGCACAACCCCAGCGCCGCGCCCCGCCGCCTGCGCCTGTACGCCTTCGCCCGCTGGGTGTTGGGCGACGGTTCGCCGCAGAACGCCATGAGCGTTCTGACCTTCCGGCGGGGGAACGCCCTGCTCGCCCGCAGCGCCCTGGGCGGGCCCACGGCCTTCCTGGCCTCTGTGGACGAGGCGCTCACTTCCTACACCTGCGACGGCGCGGAGCTCGACCGCTGCTTGTCCGGCAGGCCCGTCCTCACGGGCCGTACAGGCTGCGGCATGGAGAGCTGCGCCTGCATGGAGTTTCGACTGATCTTGGGGGCGGGCGAGACGCGCGCGCTGCGCTTCCTTTTAGGCGCGGCGGATACCGAGGGCGCAGCGCTCACACTCATCCGGGAAACGGACCCGGACGCGGTGCTGCGCTTGAGTCTGGACTTCTGGGACTCCTTCCTGTCCCGCGTGCAGATCCGCACGCCTTCCCCGCGGCTCGACCGGCTTTGCAACTTCTGGCTGCCCTACCAGGCGCTCAGCTGCCGCCTGTTCGGCCGCACGGGCTTTTACCAGTCCGGCGGGGCCTACGGCTTCCGCGACCAGCTGCAGGATGCCGCGATGCTGGCCTTCTACGACCCGGCCATCCTGCGGGGCCAGCTGCTGCTCTGCGCCGCCCACCAGTTCGAGGAGGGCGACGTGCAGCACTGGTGGCACCCGCAGAGGCGGGGCGTGCGCACCCGCATCAGCGACGATCTGCTCTTTTTGCCCTGGGCGGCCGCGCAATATGTGCGCTTGACGGGCGACGAAGGCCTGCTGGACACGCCCGTGCCCTTCTTAAAGGGGCCGGAGCTGGAGCCGGGCGAGGAGGACCGCTACTTCGAGCCGGAAACGGAGGAGGAAGCGCCCCTGCGCGAGCACTGCCTGCGGGCCCTGCGCCGCGCCTCGCGCCTGGGCGCGCACGGCCTGCCCCTGATGGGCGGCGGCGACTGGAACGACGCCATGAACCGCGTGGGCCTCAAGGGCCGGGGCGAGAGCGTGCTAACGGGCTGGTTCCTGTGCCTGGCCATCCGCGACTTCCTGCCCTACGCGGGCGAAAAAGATCGGCAGGAGCTGGAAGCGACCTGCGAAAAGGTGGCCAAGGCCCTGAACGGGCAGGCCTTCACCGGGGAGTGGTACCTGCGCGCCTTCACGGACGACGGCGTGCCCTTGGGGCACCCGGACGCGCCGGAGGGCCGCATCGACCTGACCGTGCAGGCGCTCTCCGTCCTCTCCGGCAGCGCGGAGGAAGAAAAGGCCCGCTCCGGCCTGGAGGCGGCGCTGCGGCTGCTCTCCCTGCCGGGCCACCGCATGCTGCGTCTGCTGGACCCGCCCTACGACGGCCAGGGCCCGAACCCCGGCTACATCGCCGGGTACGCGCCTGGCGTGCGGGAGAACGGCGGGCAGTACACCCATGCCGCCGCCTGGGCGGTGCTGGCCCTGTGTGCTCTGCAGGATACGCGCGCCGGGGAGCTGCTGGAACAGCTGCTGCCCACGGGCCGCGACCAGGACCGCTACCTGGTGGAGCCCTACGTGGCCGCCGCGGACATCTACGCCGGGCGGCACGCGGGCCGGGGCGGCTGGACCTGGTACACAGGCTCCGCGGGCTGGCTCTGGCGCGCCGCCGTGGAGGGGGTGCTGGGCCTGCGTCCGGGCCGGGAGGCCCTGCAACCCTGCCCGCCGCCGGGCTGGCAGGAAGTCTCCGTGCGCTTCCACGGAAAGGAGCTCACCTGGCAGAAGGACGGTAAGGAGACCCAAACACCCCGAATTTCAGAACAAAAAAAGCCCGATTAAGGCTTTAGAAAAAGTCCCCTCGAGGCCCTTTTGACCTCAAGGGGACTTCGTTAAAATTTTGCCATTCGTTTACGTTTCCCGGACGCCCAGGGCCCGCAGCAGCTCGTTGTAGAGCCTGGCGGTGTCCTCCTCCCAGGCGCGGCAGAGGCGCTTGGCGCTCTCGGTGTCCGGCAGCTCCAGGGAAATATCGGCCATGCGGGCGTTCTCCTCCTGGTAGTAGAGGCGGGCGATGCAGCCGCCGGGATGGGGCATGTACTGGGCCATCACCTGCTTCTCCTTGAGCAGCCGCGCGCGCCAGGCGGCGCAGAGCTCGTCCACCTGCGCCCGCTTGGAGTAGGGCAGGCGGGTCTGCATGTATTCCAGCGCCTGCATGCCCGCGGGGCTGATGAGAAGCACCCTTCCCTCCTCCTCGTTGAGGGGCTGGAAGAGCCCGCTCTCGGCCAGCTCGCCCACGGCCAGGCGGACGTTCAGATAGTCCATCAGCCCGTTCTCCATGACGAAGCGCTCCAGGGACTGCTCCTCCATGGCCCCCATGCGGCTGACGATGTACAAAAGCAGCAGCTTATCCTCCTCCTGCCGCGCCTGCCTGTCCATGGCGTTTCCCCCTCCCTTAGTAAGCTGGTCTGGTTTTCCTCTCTGCTCCTTGATTATAACACAAAATGAGCGCCCGTTGGGAGCGGGCGCTCGCGTTTTGCGAAAAAATGTTGGGCGCTTTTTTAGGGCGCCTGGGGGGACGGGGATCAGGCGAGGAAGGGCTCGAGCTCCTTGAGCAGCTCGTCGCAGTTGTCGTCGTAGATCTCCAGGGTGATGGGCTTGCTCAGCGTCAGGGAGAAGATGCCCAGGATGGATTTGGCATCCACCACGTGACGGCCGGAGCGCAGGTCGATGTCGAAGGGGTAGCGGTTCACGATGTTGACGAAGTCCTTGACATCCTCTGCCATGTTCAGCTTGATCGTAACAGTCTTCATAAAAGATTCCTCCTTTCTGTTACAAGCACAGTATAGCACAAAAAAGCCCGTATTCAAGAGCTTTTCCCAACTCTTCTCTTTTAACTCAAATTTATTACAATCGTAAATGCACTTTTCTCTTGCAAAGTCTGCGCGTTTTTAGTATAATGGATGGGCAACGCGGGGTTATAGCTCAGTTGGTTAGAGTGTCACGTTGACATCGTGAAGGTCGATGGTTCGAGTCCATTTAACCCCACCAGTCAAGAGGTATGCGAACACGGGTCGTTCGCATACCTCTTTTTTTGCCCGCCAACCGACAGGCATGCGAACGCCATGCCCGCTGACCGATTCGCCGCCACCGCTCTGCTTGTTCCTATAAAAAATCTTTTGCAAATAGTGCGGTGCTTTTGACCATGGCACTTGCTTAATGCTGCTCAAGAAGGTATAATTAGTTGAAATGTAGATATTTTATCCAGTTAAGGGGTGAACTTAGAGATGCGTGCTGTAGGATATACAAAAATTTTCAAGTCCCCTATTTCTCTTGAGGAATCCTTGATTATTGAAAGTGATGCAACTCTCGCTTTGCAGAAATTGCCATCAGCTTCCGTGCAATGTATTGTTACATCGCCTCCCTATTGGGGTCTCCGAGATTATGGAATTGAAGGTCAAATTGGGTTGGAAGATAAGTTGCAGCAATACATCAACAAGTTAGTTTCTGTTTTTGCGGAGGCAAAAAGAGTACTAAAAGATGATGGTGTTTTTTGGCTTAATATCGGTGATGGATATACAAGTGGCAATCGAGGATACCGGGCTCCAGATAAAAAAAATCCAGCTAGAGCCATGAGCGTAAGGCCAGATACACCGGAAGGACTCAAGCCAAAAGATTTATTGGGGATTCCATGGAGACTTGCGCTTGCTTTACAAGCTGATGGTTGGTACTTGCGCAGCGATATAATTTGGAACAAACCCAATGCAATGCCAGAAAGCGTAAAAGACCGGCCAACAAGGTCACACGAGTACATATTTATGCTTACAAAAAGGGAAAAATATTACTATGATTACTTAGCTATAAAAGAAAATGGACGCAATAAGCGTACAATATGGAACGTCAATACCGTTCCATTTTCTGAAGCACACTTTGCGACTTTCCCGCCTTCTTTAATAGAGCCATGTATTCTTGCTTCGACCAAAGAAAATGATTTTGTTATGGATCCATTCTTTGGGGCAGGAACAGTTGGCATAGTTTGTCAAGAATTCAACAGACGTTTTGTAGGTATAGAGTTAAACGATGAATATGTGAATATAGCAAAAAAGCGTCTGGATGCTGCTAATATTCCCATTTTGAAAGTAGTAGGTGAGTAATATGTCGATAGCCTTTGATTTACCTAACACGCAAATTAATTTTGCAAACGCTCTTGTGGAGATACGTTCATTATGCCTTCAAGATGCTTTAGCCACTACAATGGCATCAATGGAAATTAATCAAGTTGATTCTGAACTTCACGATTTTGTTGACAATAATTCGTTGCAAATTCTTGCACAGCATGGTATGAGAGGCGAGTTGCTTTTTGCGATACCAAGTATTCTGGAAAAGAATCCTAGATTGCTTGGTTATTATCGTCTCTTGCTGGGATATAGTCAGAAAGGGTTTTACTGCGCTGCTACAGGTGCTGGAATGTTTAAATCATTAGAGGAAAAAGGCAAACTCTCTGCCCGTCAGCGCGATAATCTTCCTGCTCTTTGTAACGCACTAAATGCAAATTCAAAGTATATGCTAGAAAACCTGAATACAGAAATGGTTAGTGCTACTTTCTTTGACCAACTAACATTGTTGACCTTGGGACCTCAACTGCGAGGTGGGGCGAATGTTCAGAAGGGGACTTCTGCAATATCCGATGTGTTCAGCATCGTTTATCAAATAGTGCATTCCTATGTCATCAAATCGAATTCTCACTGTATTGAGCTAAAGAACAATTCAGGTCGAACAGTATATATTCAATTTGCTGCAGACCCTGATATTGTTATCCGGGAAAAATTGGCACCAGAAACATATAAGAATTTAGTTGCAATCGAAGTAAAAGGTGGGCAAGATTATGCTAACATCCATAATCGAGTAGGAGAAGCTGAAAAAAGCCATCAAAAAGCTCGGAAAGATGGGTATGTGGAATGCTGGACAGTAGTGAATGTTGATCGTATGGATATGGAGATGGCACGCAAAGAGTCACCAACCACAAACAGATTTTATCGAATATCGGAGTTGCTGGATCAAACAACTATTGAATGTAAAGACTTCTCTTTACAAGTTCTCTCCATTGTCGGTATATAAAAGAATAAATCGTGAGCTGGATAAGCTACTTCAAGTACGGCAATGCGAATGACCCGGAATACCAGAAGCAGATTATTGACATCTTTGTAAACGCTGTCTATGTGTTTGACAATAAGCTGCTGTTATACAGAAAACTTCAAAGACGGCAAGGAGCTTATTCCCTTCGACGAAGTCATGGCCGTCTTTGATTCGGATTTGGAGCAGATTGCCTCACCACGCCGGAGCAAAGTTGGCTTTGCCCCGGCGCCTTTTGTTTATCGGAGCGCCCCCTTCTTCGTTTCCTATTGTTTTCCCTTCCGCGCTCTTCAACAACTACAAAACCCGCTACATCGCGTCTTTGCGGTTTTGTTTCACCAGGCAAACCAGCGCCGCATTTCCAGCGCTTTTCGGCTTGACGCCCGCGCGCGGGGCAGGGTACAATAGGGGCGGAATATGCGGCAATATCGCCGTATACAGGGAAAGGAAGAAGCTCACCAATGTTCACCATCCTAAAGAAGACTCCCCTGAACCCCACCGTGACGCTCATGGAGATCGACGCGCCCTTCATCGCCAGGAAGGCGGAGCCGGGCCAGTTCGTCATCCTGCGCGTGGACGAGCAGGGCGAGCGCATCCCCCTGACCGTCGCGGACTTCGACCGCGAAAAGGGCAGCGTGACCATCATCTTCCAGATCGTGGGCGCGACCACGGAGCGGCTCAACCACCTGGCGGAAGGCGACAGCCTGCAGGACTTCGTCGGCCCGCTGGGCGTCCCCTCGCACACCGAAGGGCTCAAAAAGGTGTGCGTGATCGGCGGCGGCGTGGGCAGCGCCATCGCCTACCCCATCGCCAAGAAGCTGCATTCCCTCGGCTGCACGGTGCACACGGTCTGCGGCTTCCGCAGCCGGGACCTCGTGATCCTGGAAACGGAGTTCCGCGCGGTGTCCGATCGCTTCCTGCTCATGAGCGACGACGGCAGCGCGGGCGAGAAGGGCCTGGTCACCGACGCGCTGCGCTCCCTGCTGGAAGGCGGCGAGATCTACGATGAGGTGATCGCCATCGGCCCGCTGGTGATGATGAAGTTCGTCTGCGCTTTGACGCGCGAGTACGGCGTTAAGACCGTGGTCTCCATGAACCCCATCATGATCGACGGCACGGGCATGTGCGGCGGCTGCCGCCTGAGCGTGGGCGGCAAAACGCGCTTCGCCTGCGTGGACGGCCCCGATTTCGACGGCCACCAGGTGGACTTCGACGAGGCCATCCAGCGCGCCTCCATGTACAGGGAGTTCGAGCAGCGCCGCCGCGAGGAGACCTGCAATCTGTTCAAGGGAGTGTAAACGATCATGCCGAACATGAGTCTTAAGAAAAACGAAATGCCCGTGCAGGCCCCGGAAGTCCGAAGGAACAACTTCGGCGAGGTGGCCCTGGGCTATACATTGGAACAGGCGATGGACGAGGCGGC
>CANQPP010000017.1 GCA_947625765.1 uncultured Clostridia bacterium | reverse complement strand
GTGGTTTCAAGGTTTTTTGCGAATTGGAAGTTACGGTATAGTATGTTGAATCAGTTGACATGCCATACTCCTAAGCGAAAGGCCGCGCGTTCGAATCGCGCCAGGTGCGCCACGCCGGAGCAGACCTGCATTCAAGTTCGCTCCGGCTTTTTCTCTCTTAAGACCTCGCCCCGCGCCGTCAGAGCTGGCGCTTATCTTCCGTCATCCTTCCCACAAAAAGGAGGAATCTGATCTTATGAACGCCCTGCGCCGGCTGTGCCTTGCGCTGGCCATCGTGCTGCTTTTGTCCTTCAGCCTGCCCGCTTACGCCGCTTCTTCCGCCGACGAGCAGCCGGAGGTTCTGAAGGTGGGCTTTTTCGCCTTCTCCGGCTACCACGTGATCGACGAGAACGGCCGCCGCAGCGGCTACGGCTACGAGTTTTTGCAGAGGCTGGCCATCCACGGCGGCTGGTCCTATGCCTACGTGGGCTACGAGGATTCCTACGCGCAGGCGCTGGACATGCTGCGCAGCGGCGAGGTGGACATCGTGACCTCCGTCTCCAAGACGCCGGAGAGGGAGGAGGAGTTCCTCTTCTCCGCCCAGGACATCGGCGTCAACTCCACGATCCTGACCGTCAAGGCGGGCAACCAGGACATCGTGGAGGGGGATTACGACAGCTACGACGGCATGACCGTGGGCATGCTGGAGGGCAACTTCAAGAACGCCAACTTCGAGCGCTTCGCCAAGGAGCACGGCTTTGGCTACCAGCCGGTGTATTTCGCCGTGCAGGACGAGCTGACCGCCGCCCTGCAGGGCGGGCAGGTGGACGCGGCCGTCTCCGGCAGCCTGCGCCTGCTGGAGAACGAATGGCTGCTGGAGTCCTTCGACGCCAGCCCCTTCTACATCTGCGTCCGCAAGGACCGCAGGGACCTGATGGACAGGATCGACGCGGCGATCAACGAGATGGACCTGCACGACCCCAACTGGCGGGACGAGCTGCATGAGACCTACTACGCCACCGACCAGGGCGGCTCCATCATCATGAACGCCGGGGAGCGGGCCTATTTGGAGGAGCACCAGGCCTCCGGCGTGCCCCTGCGCGTGCTGGGCAACCCGGAATGGGCCCCCTACTTCTACTTCCGCGACGGCCAGGCCCAGGGCATACTGCCCTCCATCTTCGACTCCCTGGCCCAGCGCATCGGCTTAAAGTACGAGTTCGTCCCGGTGTCGGGGCAGGATGAATACTACGAAAAGCGCGCCTCCGGGGACGCGGACGTGGTGCTGGACTTCGCCGGGGACTATTACATGGCGGAGGAAGAGGGCTACAAGATCACCGTGCCCTATTTCACCACCAACTTCGCGCGCCTGACGCGGGACGACTTTGACGGCACGGTCCGCAAGATGGCCGCCATGGAGCGCTCCTCCGCCCTGGACGAGCTCATCTCCAGCCGCTACACCGAGGACCAGGTGGTCTACTACCCCACCGCGGAGGAATGTGTGCAGGCGGTCCTGGACGGCCGGGCCGATGCGACCATACTCTTTGCCTATTCGGCGGAGCGCTTCGCCCAGCAGGAGGTCCGCCGCCGCCTTTCCACCGTGACCTTCGGGGAGATCTCCCTCTCCTACGCCGTGCGCAGCGACGTGCACGGCGGCCGCTACCTGCTCTCCCTGCTGGATAAGGGCGCGGACAGCTTCACCAACGCGCAGCTGGACGCCATCGTCGCCCGCGAGGTGGACGACGGCCGGGAGATCGACGACGGCATCGTCGCCTTCCTCTACCGCAACCCCGCTTACAGCGTCCTTGGCGTGTTCCTCATCCTGCTCCTGCTGTTCACCTTCGCCATGCTGGTCATCCGCACCCGCAACCAGAAGCAGCTGCAGAAGAAGGTGGCCCAGGCGACCGCCGAACTGGAGGAAAAGACGCGCCAGCTCACGAAGGCGCTGCAGGCCGCGGACGCGGCGAACCGCTCCAAGACCACCTTCCTCAACAACATGTCCCACGACATCCGCACGCCCATGAACGCCATCATCGGCTACACGGCCCTGACCACGACCCATTTGGACAACGAGGAGCGGGCGCGGGATTACCTGGCGAAGATCGCGCAGGCCTCCAACCACCTGCTCTCCCTCATCAACGACGTGCTGGACATGAGCCGCATCGAGTCGGGCAAGGTGACCATCAACGAGCGGCCCGAGAACCTGGCTGAGATCCTGCAGGGGCTGCGCAACATCATACAGTCCGACGTGCACGCCAAGAACATGGACCTGTTCATCGACACGGTGGACGTGGTGGACGAGGACGTGTTCTGCGACAAGCTGCGCTTGAACCAGATCCTTTTGAACCTCACCTCCAACGCCATCAAGTTCACGCCCTCTGGCGGGACCATCTCCATCCGCGTGACCCAGAAGCCCTGCGCGTCGCCCAAACGCGGGCTGTATGAGTTCAAGGTCAGCGATACCGGCATCGGCATGAGCCCGGAGTTCGCCAAGACGGTCTTCGACCCCTTCACCCGGGAGCAGACCTCCACCGTCAGCGGCATTCAGGGAACGGGCCTGGGGATGGCGATCACCAAGAACATCGTGGATATGATGGGCGGCACCATCGAGGTCCAGAGCGAGCAGGGCAAGGGCAGCACCTTCACCGTGAACCTGGAGCTGCGCTTTTCCGCCGAGCACAGGGAAATGGAGACCATCGCGGAGCTGCAGGGCTTCCGCGGCCTGGTGGTGGACGACGACATGGTCTGCTGCCAGAGCGTCTCCAAGATGCTCAGGCAGATCGGCATGCGGGCCGAGTGGGCCCTCTCCGGCAAGGAGGCCATCGCCCGCACCGCGGAGGCGGTGGAACTGGTCGACCCCTTCGAGGTCTACATCATCGACTGGACCATGCCGGGCCTGAGCGGCATCGAGACCGTCCGGCAGATCCGCAAGCTCGTGGGCGAGGATTCGCCCATCATCCTCATGTCCGCCTACGACTGGACGGACATCGAGGAGGACGCGCGGCGGGCCGGCGTCAACGGCTTCATCAGCAAGCCCCTGTTCGCCTCCGAGCTGCACCAGCAGCTCAAGCGCAGCCTGAGCCGTCCCAAGGCCGAGGAGGCGGCGGACGCGGCCGCGCCCGCCCTCATGGCCCCGGAGGAGGACTTCCAGGGCAAGCGCATCCTGTTGGCGGAGGACAACGAGCTCAACCGGGAGATCGCCACCGAGATCCTGCAGGAGGCGGGCTTCCAAGTGGACGCCGCGGAGAACGGCCAGCAGGCGCTGGAGATGCTCACCGGCGCGAAGCCGGGCCGCTACCAGCTGATCCTCATGGACATCCAGATGCCCATCATGGACGGCTACGCCGCCGCCCGCGCCATCCGCTCCCTGGATGATGAGCGCCTGGCGACGCTGCCGATCATCGCCATGACCGCCAACGCCTTCGAGGAGGACCGCGAGCGGGCCCTGGCGGCGGGCATGAACGGCCACCTGGCCAAGCCCATCGACCTGGACAAGATGATGGAGCTGCTGCGGGACATCTTCAGCCGGGAGGACGACGCCTGACGCGCCGCTTCCCCTTCCATAGTCCATTCCTGTATGAATAGAACCAGCGACCGCATTTCCCAAGTCCGGCTCGGCGAAACGCCGGGCCGGACTTTTGCCAAAACGCCCCCATTTGAAGGTCCTCTCTTTTCCAATATAAAAGGGGAAGGCCGCCTCCTTCCCTTCATCAAAACAACCACGCAGACAAAACCGCCGTCCCATTTCATCGGGCGGCGTTTTGCTTTATTCCTCGATTTTCCGCCTGTACAGGCCGTGGTCGCGCTCCAGCAGGCCCTCGTCCACCAGCTCCCGGCGCAGCGTACAGAAGTCCTCGTGATACCGCAGGAGCACGGCGTTGACCTCCTTTTCCGGGTAAACGCGCCCCGGCTCGAAGGCGCGGGCCAGCTCTTCCAGGATCACGAGCTTCTTCTTTCTCCGCGCGGGGATGGCCGCCAGGCGGCCGTCCTTTAAGAACGTCTCAAGCGTCTTTTCCCGAAACTCCCGCTCCTTCTCGTTCGCTTCCATGGGCCTCTCCTTCCCCTTACAGCTCCGTCCAGGCGGCGGGGTCCACGTTCTCCGGGCCCACCACGGACAGGGCGGGCGGCGTGCGGAAGATGCGCCTCGCCAGCTCCATGGCCTCGTCGCGGCTGGCGGCGGCCAGCTTCTGCAGATACTCCTCCTGGCTGCGGACGCGCCCGGCCAGCAGCATCCCCTTGCCCATGGCGTTCATGCGGGCGCTGGTGGTCTCCATCCCCAGGATATACAGTCCCCGGATCTGCTCCCGGGACTTCTCGAACTCCTCCTCCGGCACGCCGTCGCGGAGCAGCCTGCGCACCTCGGCGGCCATGCGGTCGCTCACCTCCTGGGCGGTCCTGGGGTTGGTCCCGGCGTAGAGCACCAGGTCGCCCGCGCCCACGTAGGCCCCGGAGAAGGAATACACGCTGTACGCAAGCCCCGCCTCCTCGCGGATGTTCTGGAACAGGCGCGAGGACATGGAGCCGCCCAGCAGGTTGTTGAGCACCACCAGGGAGAAGCTGCCCTCCTCCTCCATCCGCAGGGCCGGGAAGCCGACGCACAAATGGGTCTGCTCGGTGTCCTTTTCGCGGAAAAGCCGGTCGGCGCGGTAGTCGACGGGCGGGTACGGCCTGCGGTCCCACTTGCCCTGCCAGCCGTCAAAGGCGCGGCGCACCAGCTCCAGCAGGCCTTCCCAGTCGTAGTTCCCGGCCACGGACAGCACCGCGTTGCCGGGCACGTAGCGCTCCTTCATGAAGGAAAGCAGCCCTTCCCTCCGGGCGCCCACGATGTTCTCCTCCGGCCCTAAGATGCTGCCGCCCAGCGGGTGCTCGCCGTAGAGCGCCTTGGCCAGCTGCTCGTGGACGATGTCCTCGGGCATGTCCTCGCCCATGGCGATCTCCTCCAGCACCACGCCCTTTTCCTTCTCCATCTCCTCGGCGGGGAAGCGGGGGCGCATCACCAGGTCCGCCAGCAGGTTCAGGGCGCGCTCCAGGTGCACGTCCAGCACCTTGCCGTAAAAGCAGGTGCACTCCTTGGAGGTGAAGGCGTTCATCTGCCCGCCCAGCAGGTCCATTTCCTCCGCCAGCTGCCGCAGGTCCCTCTCGCCCGCGCCCTTGAACACCATGTGCTCCACGAAGTGGGAATAGCCCTGGCACGCCCTGTCCTCGTCCGCGGAGCCCGTGCGCACCCAGACGCCCACGGCCACGGAGCGCACGTGTCGGTTCCTCTCGCCCACCACGGTCAGCCCGCAGGGCAGCACAGCCAGGTCAAAATCCCGCATGGCTTTCTCCTCCTCGATGTTTTTTCTCTCTCTTTGTAGAAAGACGGCCGTTTCTACCGGGTAGAAACGGCCGCCGTCTGTTTGCCGCTAAGCCTTAGTTGTTGCGGTCGGGACGCTCGGGGCGCTCGGGACGGGGCCCGCGGGGCGGCCTGTCGTGCCCGCCGTCGCGGTGGAAGTCGCGGCGGGGCGGGAAGGAAGAACGGGGCCGGTCGGGCACCTCGATGTCGGTGCGGACCAGGTTCACCCTGCCCTGGCTGTCGATGCCGGAGACGCGCACGGTCAGCTCGTCGCCCACGTTCACGGCGTCCTCTACCTTCTCGATGCGCTGGGGAGCCAGCTTGGAGATGTGGATCATGCCGTCCTTGCCGGGGAACAGCTCCACGAACGCGCCGATGGGGATGATGCGGACCACCTTGCCGGTGTACTCCTGCCCCACCTGCGGGCCGGTGCAGATGCCCTCGATGATGCGGCGGGCCTTGGCGGCGGCCTCCTCGTCGGGCGTGGCGATGAACACGCGGCCGTCGTCCTCGATGTCGATCTTGACGCCGGTGTCGGCGATGATCTTGTTGATGACCTTTCCGCCGGAGCCGATGACCTCGCGGATCTTCTCGGGATCGATGGTGAAGGCGATGATCTTGGGCGCGTACTTGGAGAGGTTGGGACGGGGCGCGTCCAGCACCTCCAGCATCTTGCCCATGATGTGCATCCTGCCGTCGTAGGCCTGCTTGAGGGCCTGGCGCAGGATGGGCTCGTCGATGCCCTTGATCTTGATGTCCATCTGGATGGCGGTGATGCCGTCCTTGGTGCCGGCGACCTTGAAGTCCATGTCGCCCAGGAAGTCCTCCAGGCCCTGGATGTCGGTCAGGATGGCGACCTTATCGGAGTCGGTGTCCTTGATGAGGCCCATGGCGCAGCCCGCGACGGGCTTCTTGATGGGCACGCCCGCGTCCATCAGCGCCAAGGTGGAGCCGCACACGGAACCCATGGAGGTGGAACCGTTGGAGGAAATGGCCTCGGACACCACGCGGATGGCGTAGGGGAACTCCTCCTCGGAGGGGATCATGGGCTCCAGGGCCCTTTCCGCCAGCGCGCCGTGGCCGATCTCGCGGCGGCCGGGGCTGCGCAGGGGACGCGCCTCGCCGGTGGAATAGGGAGGCATGTTATAGTGGTGCATGTAGCGCTTGAATTCCTCGTTGGAGATGCCGTCCAGCCGCTGCTGGTCGCCCACCGCGCCTAAGGTGACGATGCTCATCACCTGGGTCTGGCCGCGGGTGAACACGGCGGAGCCGTGGGGACGGGCCAGGATGCCCGCCTCGCACCAGATGGGGCGCACCTCGGTCAGGGCCCTGCCGTCGGGGCGGATGCCGTGATCCAGGATCTTGCGGCGCATGACGGTCTTTTGCATGCCGTAGAGGATGTCGCCGATCTCGCGGGCGCCGTCGGGATATTCCTCGGCGAAGGCGGCGATGGTCTCCTCCTTCACCTGCTCCTCGCGGGCGGTGCGCTCGGCGCGGTCGAAGGTGTCGAACATCCACTCGACCTTCTCCTGGGCGTAGGCCTTGACCTTCTCCTCCAGCTCGGGACGCACGCTGATCAGGGGGAACTCGCGCTTCTCCTTGCCGATCTCGGAGACGATCTGCTCCTGGAAGGCGACCAGGCGCTTGATCTCCTCATGGGCGAAGAGGATGGCGGAGAGCATGGTCTCCTCGCTGACCTCCTTGGCGCCGGCCTCGACCATCATGATGGCCTCCTTGGTGCCGGCGACGGTCAGGTGCAGCTGGGAAGCGGCGCGCTGCTCCATGTTGGGGTTCAGGACGAACTGCCCATCCACCAGGCCCACGACCACGGCGGCGGTGGGGCCGGCGAAGGGGATCTCCGAAACGCACAGGGCGGCGGAGGAGCCGATCATCGCGGGGATCTCGGCGGAGTTGTCGTTGTCGTTGGAAAGCACCGTGGCCACCACGGACACGTCGTTGCGCATGCCCTTGGGGAACAGCGGGCGCAGGGGCCTGTCGATCAGGCGGGAGGTCAGGATGGCCTTCTCGGTGGGACGGCCTTCGCGCTTGATGAAGCCGCCGGGGATCTTGCCCACGGAGTACTGCTTCTCCTCGAAGTCGCAGCCCAGGGGGAAGAAGTCGATGCCGGGACGGGGCGTCTCGGCGACGGTGGCGCAGACCAGCACGGCGGTGTCTCCGTAGCGCACCAGCACGGAACCGGCTGCCTGCTCGGCATAGCGGCCGAACTCCAGCACCAGCTCGCGGCCGGCCAGGTCGGTTTTGTAGACCTTGTGTTCCATTTCTTTGCTCCTTTCGCGTCTATAAGGGCCTTAAAGCCCTTGTGGGGAAAGGCCAAAGCAGGGTCCAGATACGCGGAGTTTGCCCGGCGTTCCGGCGTTCAGAAGAAAAACGGAGCGTCCGGCAAACCCCACGCGCCCTGGGGCGATGCCTTGTCCTTGATGGGAAAAAGATGGGGTAAAAGGCTTGTCCGGCCCGGAGAGCCGGGCGCGGAAAACACCTTTTAAAACGTCAGAAACCGCAGGGCGGTCATACCGCCCTGCGGAACGTCTCTGGCCTTAGCGGCGCACGCCCAGCTCGGCGATCAGTTCGCGGTAACGGGCGATGTCGATCTTCTTGAGGTAGTCCAGCAGGCCGCGGCGCTTACCGACCATGATGAGCAGGCCGCGACGGGAATGGTGGTCCTTCTTGTTCTCCTTGAGGTGGTCGGTCAGGTGGTTGATGCGCTCGGTGAGCAGTGCGATCTGCACCTCAGGGGAGCCGGTGTCGCCCTCGTGGCGGGCGAACTTCTGGATGATCTCTTGCTTGCGATCCTTGTCCATAGTTGTGTTACCTCCGCATTTTGAAGTGGATTTTAAGTCAATCGCCCATGCTCCGAAGCGGCCGCGCTGCGTTTCCACGCGAGCCCTCCAGCACAGGGTTCAAGCCAAAGTCAAGTATAACACCCATCGGGCGGTTTGTAAACGGAAAGCAAGGCTTTTTCCTCGCATTTTACGAAATTTTCTTCTGAAAAAGCCCCTGTTTTTCAGAAGGGATAGTCCAGCTCGCGCTCGGCGCGGGCGATATCGCGGAACACCTGGGCCTGCAGGTCCTTCGTGGAGCTGAAGCACATCTCCGGCCGGTAGAAGCTGAACAGGATCACGGAGGCGCGGCTGCCGTAGACGTCGCCCTTGAAATCCAGCAGGTAGGCTTCCACGGAGGGCGCCTCGCCCTGCAGCGTGGGCCGCACGCCCACGTTGCACACGGCGCGGTAATATTTCCCGTTCAGGTACACCTGGGCGCCGTAGACGCCGTAGCGGGGCAGCAGCATCTCTGGGGCGACGCGCACGTTGATCGTGGGGAAGCCGAAGCCGCGGCCCAGCCCCTTGCCGTGGACGATGGGGCCGGAGAGCCAGAATTTGTGTTTCGACATCTGCTTCGCCTTCTCCATCTCGCCCGCCAGCAGGGCCTGTCGGATGCGCGTGGAGCTGACGACCTCGCCCTCGTACTCCTCCGGCGGCACGACAAACAGCTTCATGTCCAGCTTCTCGCAGAGCTGCCTGGCCAGCTCCGGGTTGCCGCTGCCGTCCCGGCCGAAGCGGTGGTCTTGCCCCATCACCAGGCAGCGCGCGGCGTACTTCTCCTTCAAGAAGCGCAGGTATTCCTCCGGGGAAAGGGAGGCGAAGTCCCGATCGAAGCGAAGCAGCACCAGGGCGTCGGCGCGGTAGTCGCGTATGAGCAGGGCCTTGGCGCCCACGTCCGTCAGGAGCTTGGGGGCCGCCTCCGGGTCCAGCAGCTGCAAGGGGTGCCTGCGGAAGGAGACCGCCGCCATGGACAGTCCGTAGTACTCCGCCGCACCCACGGCGGTTTTCAGCACGGCGGCGTGGCCGGCGTGCACCCCGTCGAACATGCCCAGGGCCAAGACGCTCGGGCCCCCGGCGTAGGGTTGGTCATGGAGATAGATCCTCATTCTGTTTCCCCTTCTAAAACGTCAAGGCTGGAGGGGCCGCTGGGCCCGCCCGGCTTATCTTTATCCACGAGAGGCGCGGCCTTCTCTTTATTTCTCTATCCGTGAAAAACGCGGTCCATCCGGCCTTTTCTTCCTTGTCTAAAAGAAACACGACTCGTCCCGCCATGCCCTTTTTCAGAGAAGTGCGGCCCGCAGCCAGTCTCTTGGCCGATCCCCGTACGGCTCATCCCGCCGTGCCTTCTTTATCCCGAAGAAATACAGTTCGTGCAGATTTGTCTGTTTTCAGAGAAGCACAGCTTGTCTCTACTTGCCTTTTTCTAAGAAACGTGTCGTTTCGTCTTGCTTTCAGCGGATTTCCGAGCGGCTCCCCCGCCGCGCTTTCTTTATTTTAAGAAACACAGCCTGGTCCAGATCTTGCCTTCTTTTTTCATTAAGAAGCGCGGCCCGTTTCGGTTTCCCTTCTTTTTTTGAAAAACAGCCCGTCCGGCCCGGCCTTCTCCTTATCCCTCACCCTTCAGCAGCATGCACGCAAAGCGCAACTCGCCCTCCTGCTCCCTGCCGATGCCCGCGAAGCGGCCGCCCACGTACACGCGCACGGGCTGCTCCGGCGCAAAGCCGAAGCTGCGGCGCACCGGCGCTCCGCTGCGCGCAAGGCGCAGGCGGCTCTCTGGCAGGTCCACGCGGGGCAGGCGCATTAGGGGTGCGTCCATGGGCAGCAGGGGCCAGTTTCCCTTTTCCACAAGGGCGCGCAGCTCCTCCGGGGTCACGGCGTCCTCCAAATGGAAGATGTCCGAGCGGGTGCGCACCAGCAGCGAGGTGTGCCCCACGGTCCCGGCGGCGCGGGCGATGCCGTCCAGCAGGGCGCGCACGTAGGTCCCCTTGCCGCAGCTGATCTCCAAAAGGCAGCGGTCCGGCCCGCTCTGGCCCAAGTATTCGATCCTGTCCACGCGCACCTGCCGCGGGGGCAGCGTCTCCGGCGCGCGGCCTTCCCGGGCCAGCTCGTAAGCCCGCTTGCCCTCCACGTGCACCGCGGAGTAGGCCGGCGGGCTCTGCCAGATGAGCCCCTCGAAGCCGGGCAGCGCGTCCCGCACCTTCTGCAGCGGCACGGCCGGCGCCCTTTCCGTTACGCTTCCCTGCGCGTCCTGGGTGTCCGTGGCCGCGCCCAGGGCCAGCTCCGCCACGTACACCTTCTGCTTGTCGGCCACGTAGTCGAACAGCCGCGTCGCCCCGCCCACGCCGATGGGCAAAACGCCCGCCGCCGCCGGGTCCAGCGTGCCCATGTGGCCCACCTTGGTCCCCTTGGGCAGCAGCCTGCGCACCAGGTGCACCGCCAGGAAGGAGCTCATCCCCGGGGGCTTGAGCAGGTTTATGAATCCGTCCGGCACGCTTCCTCCACCGCCTTTTCCACGGCGGTCCGCACTGCCTCCACAGCCTCTGTCAGACTGCCTTCGGGGCTCATGCCCGCCGCCCGCGCGTGCCCGCCGCCGCCAAAGCGCCGGGCCAGTGCCGCCGCGTCCACGCCCTCGCGGGTGCGCAGGCTGCAGCGGATGCCGCCGGGCCGCTCGGTGAGGAAGGCGGCGGCCAGAACGCCGACCACCTCCAGGCCGTAGTTGACGATGCCCTCGTAATCCCCATCCTGCAGCCCAAGCGTTTCCCTGTCCTCGGCGGACAGGACCATCGTGGCCACCCTGCCGCCGCAGCTTAAGCGCAGGCTCTCCATCGCCCGGCCCAGGGCGCGCACGCTGCCCAGGCTCCGGGTCCTGTATAGGTGTTCAGTCAGCCAGTCGGGCCGCGCGCCCGCCTCCACCAGCTTGGCGGCCGCGCGGAAGGCGTCCGGCCCGGTGGAGGAATAGGAGAAGTTGTAGGTGTCCGTGGACAGCCCCGCGAACAGGCACTCGGCCGCGTCCTTCGGGATGGGCACGGCATAGGCGTCGAACAGCTCGGTCACGATCTGGCTGGCGGCGGCGCTGTCCGCCTTGAGCAGGCGCGGCACGTCCGTAAAGCTGTTGGACAGGTGGTGGTCGATGACGAAACGCGCCTTCGCCCCGTTGAAGATAGGCTCGCACGCGCCCAGGCGGTCGCGGGCGGCGGTGTCCACGCCGATGCACAGGTCATAGCTCCCCTCCGCCTGTTCGGGCCCCTTGAAGGCGGCCGTCTGCGGCAGGAAGGCGTACTGGGCGGGCACGGGATCCTGGCAGTAGAGGTCCACCCTCTCCAGCGCAGGAAAGCCCTGGCGCAGCAGAGCCGCTGTGCCAAGGCTTGCACCCAAGGTATCCATGTCCGGGGTCACGTGGGCGATGATCGCCACGCTCCGGCTCTGCAGGACGAGCCTGCGAAGTTCCTCTTGCATCTTCTGGTCCCTTTTGTGGGTCTACTCCTTTTTTTCTTCCCCGTCCTGGGGCTGGGAGATCTGCTCCAGCAGGTGGTTGATGTGCACGGAGTATTCGATGGAATCGTCCAGCACGAAGCTCAGCTCCGGCATGGAGCGCAGTATGATCCTGCGGCCCAGCTCCCGGCGGATGAAGCCGGAGGCGCCTTTAAGCGCCTTGAGCATGGCCTTCTTCTCGTTCTCGTCCTCCAGCATCACGGAAATGTGCACCTTGGCGTATTTTAAGTCCCGCGTCAGGTCCACCTTGAGGATGGAGAAGATCTCCGGGATGCGGGGGTCCTTGACCTCGCTGCGAATGATGGCGTCCAGCCCGCGCCGCATTTCCTCGGCCTGGCGGCTGACTCTGTCATATTCCGGCATTTGTTACCTCTCGATCTCTTCCTGCACAAAGCATTCGATCACGTCGTTTTCCTTGATGTCGTTGTAATTCTCCAGGCCGATGCCGCACTCGTAGCCGCTGGCGACCTCGCGGGCGTCGTCCTTGAAGCGCTTGAGGGAATTGAGCTTGCCCTCGAAGATGACGATGTTGTCGCGCAGCAGGCGTACCTCCGCGTTCCTGCGCACCACGCCGTCGGTGACGTAGGAGCCGGCCACGGTGCCCGCGCCGGTGATGCGGAACACCTGCCGCACCGCCGCGTGGCCCAGGACCACCTCGCGGAACTTGGGGGCCAGCATGCCCTTCATGGCGGCCTTGATCTCGTCGATGGCGTCGTAGATCACGCGGTAGAGGCGCACGTCGATCTTCTCGCGCTCGGCGCTCTCCTTGGCCTTGCTGTCCGGGCGGACGTTGAAGCCGATCACGATGGCGTTGGAGGCGGTGGCCAGCATGATGTCGCTCTCGTTGATGGCGCCCACGCCGCCGTGGATCACGCGCACGCGGACCTCCTCGTTGCTGATCTTCTCCAGCGCCTGCTTGACGGCCTCCACGGAGCCCTGCACGTCGGCCTTGACGATGATGTTGAGGTCCTTGATCTCGCCCTCTGCCATCTGCTGGAACAGATCATCCAGCGTGGCCTTGCTCATGGCCTTGAGCTGCTCGGCCTTCTGGCGGTCGCGGCGCTCCTCCGCCACCTGGCGGGAGAGGCGGTCGTCGTCGGAGACGTTCAGCACGTCGCCGGCCTCGGGCACGTCGGAGAAGCCGATGATCTCCACGGGGATGGAGGGGCCCGCTTCCTTGACGGACTGGCCCTTGTCGTTGACCATGGCGCGCACGCGGCCGTAGGCCGTGCCGGCCACGATGGTATCGCCCACGTGGATGGTGCCGGACTGCACCAGAACGGTCGCCACGGGGCCGCGGCCCTTGTCCAGGCGGGCCTCGATGATGGTGCCGCGGGCGGCGCGGTTGGGGTTGGCGCGCAGCTCCTTCATCTCGGCGGTGAGCAGGATCATCTCCAGCAGGTTGTCGATGCCCTCGCCGGTCAGGGCGGAGACGGGAACGGTGATGGTGTCGCCGCCCCAGTCCTCGGCCACCAGCTCGTATTCGGTCAGCTCCTGCTTCACCCGCTCGGGGTTGGCGGTGGGCTTATCCATCTTGTTGATGGCCACGATGATGGAGACGCCGGCGGCCTTGGCGTGGTTGATGGCCTCCACGGTCTGGGGCATGATGCCGTCGTCCGCGGCGACCACCAGCACCACGATGTCCGTCACCTGCGCGCCGCGGGCACGCATGGCGGTGAAGGCCTCGTGGCCGGGCGTATCCAGGAAGGTGATCTGCTGGCCGCGGATGGTCACGGTGTAGGCGCCGATGTGCTGTGTGATGCCGCCGGCCTCGCCCGCGGTGACGTTGGTCTCGCGGATCTTATCCAGCAGCGAGGTCTTGCCGTGGTCGACGTGGCCCATGATGGTGACCACGGGCGGGCGCGGGAGCAGCTCCTCCTCGTCGTCCTCCTTGTCCTGCACCTCCATCAGGGTCTCCTCGTAGGTCTTTTCCAGCTTGAGCTCGAACTCGATGCCGAACTCGCTGCAGACCAGGGAGGCGGTGTCGAAATCCAGCTCCTGGTTGATGGTGGCCATGATGCCCACCATGAGCAGCTTCTTGATGATCTCGGAGGCGGGCTTGCCGATCCTCTCGGACAGGTCCTTGACGGTGATGGTCTCGGCGGTCATGTAGGCCTTTTCGATCTTCACCGGCTCTATGTGCACCTGTTGCTGCTGGCCCTTGCGCGGGCGGCGCTTGCTGCCCCTCCAGTCGTCGTCCAGGCCTCCCTGGGCGGCGAAGGTCTCCTTGAGGATGGCCTTCTTCTGCTTGGGCACCTTCTTCTCCGGGTCGTGCTGCCGCTGGTAGTTCTGCTTGTTGGGATCGTAGTTGGAGACCCGCTCCTTCTCCACGGTGGGGGTGAGCTCCGGGCCGCGGGACTTGGCGAAGCCGCCGCGTCCGCCGCCGAAGCCGCCGCGGCTGCCGCCGCGTGCGCCCTCCTGGTCCTTGCCGAAGGCGGGACGATCCGTCCTGCCCGCGCCGGGACGCTGCATGCCGCCCTGGGGACGGGCCCCCGCCGCGCCCTGGGGACGGGGCCCCCTGGATGCCGGGGCTGCGCCTGCCTGCCCCTGCTTCTGGCGGTTGACCAGCGCGTTGGGGTCGTTGGGGTTGGGCACGAAGGGCCGGGGCGCGTAGGCCGCACGGTTAGCGGCAGGACGCGCGGGCTGTGGCTTTGCCTCGGCCGCGGGCGCGGGCGCGGGACGCGTTTGAGCGCTCGCCGCCTCCTGGCTGCGCCGGGCCTCCTCGGCCTCCTGGCTGCGCTGCTGGCGCTCCTTCTGCAGGGCCTGCTTGATGGCCTCCTGCTGGGCGCTCAGAGACGCGAGCTTCTCTTCCTCCTCGCGGGCGCGGCTCTCCTCCTGGCGGCGGGCCTCCTGCTGGCGCAGGCTCTCCTCCGCCTGGCGCAGGCTGCGGATCAGCTCCTGGGTGGTCTTGCGCGTCTGCGTCATCTGCTCCAGCAGAGCGGACGCGCCGCTGCCCATCAGCTTGGCCGCCTCGGTGATCACAATCTTCGTCATTCTTCTAAGACACCCCCGCGATTTTCATTGATAGCGCTTTCCATGGCCCTGTTCAGGCCCTCGTCCGTGAGCGCCGCCGCCATGCGCGAAGCGTGGCCGATGGCGCCGCCCAGATCGATCATATAGGTGAGCGGCAGGCCGTAATGCCGGGCCAGCCTCTCCAGCCGGTCCCGGGTGTTGGGCCCCGCGTCCTTGTCCAGCAGCAGGCGCTTGGCCTTTCCGTTCCGCACGGCGCGGACGATCGTCTCCTCGCCGCTGGCGATGCGCCCGGCCTTGGCGGCCAGGCCCACGTACCCGCGCAGCTTCATCTCCAGGTTCAAGTCGTCTCCAACCCCTTTTCCAGCTGGTCGAAGACCTCCGCCGAAATGGCGGTCTCCAGCGCGCGTTCCAGCGCGCGGGTCTTGCGGGCCTTCTGCAGGCACTGGGCGCTGCGGCACACGTACGCGCCGCGGCCGGGCGCCTTGCCCACGGGGTCCAGGGAGACCTCCCCTTCCTTGTTGCGCACCACGCGGCAGAGCTCCTTCTTGGGCTTCATCTCCCTGCAGCCCACGCACATGCGCATCGGGATCTTCCGCTGCTTCAACTATTCCTCCACCCCCAGGGCTTCCTCCACCTGCGACTGGGACTTGATGTCGATCTTCCAGCCGGTGAGCTTGGCGGCCAGGCGGGCGTTCTGCCCCTCCTTGCCGATGGCCAGGGACAGCTGGTTGTCCATCACGATGACCTTGGCGGCCTTCTCCTTCTCGTTGACGAACACGCCGATCACCTTGGCGGGGGACAGCGCGTTGGCGATGTATTCCACCGGGTCCGGGGACCAGCGGATGATGTCGATCTTCTCGCCTTTAAGCTCGCTGACCACATTCTCCACGCGGGAACCCTTCGGCCCCACGCAGGCGCCCACGGGATCCACGGCGTTGTCGGTGGAATAGACGGCCATCTTGGTGCGGTAGCCGGCCTCGCGGGCCATGGACTTGATCTGCACCACGCCCGTGTGGATCTCCGGCATCTCCAGCTCAAAGAGCCGCTTGACCAGGCCGGGATGCGTGCGGGACACGCTCACCGACGGGCCCTTGGCGTTGCGGTAGACCTCCAGGACGTACACCTTCAGCCTGTCGCCGGGCTCGTACTTTTCCTCCGGGATCTGCTGGCTCTGGTCCAAAATGGCCTCGGTGCGGCCCAGCTCCACGAACACGATCTTGTTCTCGACCCTCTCCACGATGGCGGTCAGGATCTCGTTTTCCTTCTCCACATATTCCTCGTAGATGACGCCGTGCTCCGCCTCGCGGATGCGCTGCATGACCACCTGCTTGGCGGTCTGGGCGGCGATGCGGCCGAACTTGCGCGGCGTGACCTCGATCTCCACCACGTCGCCGGGGGCGAAGGAGGCGTGCACGCTGCGGGCCTCCTCCACGGAGACCTGGGTGTTGGGGTTGGTGACCTCCTCCACGACGGTCTTTAAGGCGTACACCTTCACCTGCCCGTCGGAATCGTTGATGGATACGCGTACATTCTGCTCGGAATCGAAGTTGTGCTTAAAGGCGGAGATGAGCGCCTGCTCGATGGCGGCGATGATCACGTCCTTCTTGATGCCCCTGCTGCGGGCGATCTCGTCCAGGGCCTCGATAAACTCCCTGTTCATGGCCTTTTCTGCGTCGTTACTGGCCTTGTTCGCTTTTGTTTCCCTGCGCATCTGCGGCTCTGCCTCCTCTTTCGTTTCCCTCGTCGTTTCCATCCGTTTCCGTCTCTGCTTCTTCCTCCGCCTGCAGCTCCTCCTCCAGGCGCAGCACGGGCGCGGCCTTGCTCACGCCCCTGCGGGGAACGGTCTTTTCCCCCTCCGGCATTTCGATCGTCGCGCTCTCCTTATCATAGGAGATGAGCGTGCCGCTCAGCCTCTTCTGCCCATCCAGCGGCTCGAACAGGCGCAGCTCGATCTCCTTGCCCAGGTTCCGCTCATAGTCCGCGTCGCGCTTTAAGGGCCGGTCCAATCCGGGGGAAGAGACCTCCAGATAATCGTATTCCAGCTCGTCGATCCGCTTGACCAGCGCCCGGTGGAACGTTTCGCATTTTTCCAGGCTCATGCCGCCCGGCGCGTCCACATAGACGCGCAAAAACGCGGCGCCGTGCTCGTGGGTCAGCTCGGTGTCGACGTAGATATATCCCATTTCCTGCGCGAGGCCCTCCGCGGCCGCCTCCGCGGCCTTCGCCACGCTTTTCCTAGCCAAATCCGTTTTTGCTCCTTATGCCGTCATCCTGAAAGGCTTTTTGGCCCCAAGGCCCTTCAAACAAAAGAGCGGGAACCTTCCCACTCTTTGCCTTTCGCCTCAATTTCTTCCCTAGTATACCACCCGTCTGCGCAAAAAACAAGGCCCGAGAGCAGGTTTTTCCCTGAAATTTGCATTTTGCCGCCCGAAAAATTCCGGCCGTGACCCGATTTGGTCGCGTCTTTCCTTCCCGCGCGCCTTGAAAGGGAAGTTTCTTCCTATATTGTCAGTTGTTACCAAGTGGTTATTCTTTCCCGTAAAAAATTGCATGCTTCCCCAGAATATGCTAAACTTCTCCTGTTATCAACTTCTATGTACGCCGTGTACGGAAAGGAGCGGGAGGATGCTGCATACGCGCTTTACGTCCCAGGGCAAGCGCAAGCCCGCGCGTTTTCGCCCGCAGCCCATCGCGGCCGCCGTGACCGCGCTGGTCTTGAGCGGGGGCTTTCTGTTCGCGCTTCTGCGCTATATGGTCGTCTGGGACGCCCGCGCGGCCGAGCGGCCCGTGAGCAGCCTCACCGTGGAAACGCCCGCCCCGCCCACGCAGGCGCCCACGCCCAGTCCGACGCTCTCGCCCACGGCCTTGATCGATTCGCCCGCCTCGCCCACGCTCTCGCCCACGCCGACGCCCTCCCCCACGCCCGAGCCCGCGCCCGTGCTTTTGGAGGATGCCGAAAACGGCCTCTGGTCCTACACCTGCAAGGATTTTAACTTAACGATCGAGCGCGTGCACCCGGAGGAGCACGTCACCGCCACGCTGGCGGTCTTGAGCGACTATAAGCCCGGCACCGTGACTTCAGCCTTCGCGGAGGGGCAGTACGGGCGCAATCTGCGCTCCCGCACCAGCGACATCGCGCGGGACGCGGGCGTGCTCTTCGCCATCAACGGCGACTACTGCGGCTACCGCAACGACGGCATCGTGGTGCGCGGCGGCGTGGTCTACCGGGAGAAGCCCGTGCGGGAGATGATGGCCATCTATGCGGACGGCCGCATGGAGCTGGTCACCGAGACGGAAGCGGACCTGGAAAAGATGCTCGCCGACGGCCTGCAGGACACCTACTCCTTCGGCCCGGTGCTGGTCCGCGACGGCGTGGTGCCCGAGACCATCTCCACCGACGTGCCCGGCAACAACCCCCGCACCGCCGTGGGGCAGAAGGCGGACGGCAGCTTCGTCTTTCTGGTGGTGGACGGCCGACAGAGTTCCTCCCAGGGCATGAACATCCACGCCCTGGCCGACTACCTGCTCTCCTTGGGCTGCGTGAACGCCTACAACCTGGACGGCGGCATGACCTCCTGCATGGTCTTCAACGGTCAGGTGATCTCCAGCCCCTGCGGCAACGCGGGCAGGGAGCGCGCCGTGAGCGACATTTTGTGCATCTATCCTTTGGCGGAGCCGGAAGTTTCCCCCGAGGAAGCGCCGGGCGACGACGCGGCTTCCGGCGGGACGGCCAGCGAGGTTTCCAATGAGGAGACGCAGGCCGCCGAGGGGAACGGATAACGCCCTAAAAAACCCATACAAGACAGACCTCACGAGCGTCCGAGCGCCAAAGCCCGGGCGCTTCTTCTTTCCATATACACAAGGCGGCGGCCGATTCTTTACTCTCTGTAAACCCCGCCTTTTTTGAAGAAAAGCCGCTCCTCCTCTCTTGTATCCGCTCCCCTTTCATGGTATAAATAAGGGGAGGAACGAGGCCCCGTTTCGGCCCGTTCAAATCTGTCTGCCGACGCCTAAGGAGGAATGTTTCTTATGTCCTTTAAGGTCTGCTTCATCGGCGCGGGTTCCATCGGCTTCACCCGCTCCCTGCTGGGCGATCTGCTCACCGTGCCCGCCTTCTCCGACATCGAGATCTCCTTTACGGACATCAACCCCGACAACCTGCGCATGGTGACCCAGCTGTGCCAGCGCGACATCGACGCCAACGGCCTTTCCATCCGCATCCAGCCCAGCCTCGACCGCCGCGAGGCCTTAAAGGGCGCCAAGTACGTGTTCAACACCGCCCGCATCGGCATGCTGGACGCCTTCGCTTTGGACGTGGAGATCCCCTTAAAATACGGCGTCGACCAGTGCGTGGGCGATACGCTCTGCGCCGGCGGCATCATGTACGGCCAGCGCGGCATCCCCGAGCTTCTGGCCTTCTGCAAGGACATCCGCGAGGTGGCCGCGCCCGGCGCCATCCTGCTCAACTACGGCAACCCCAACGCCATGCTCACCTGGGCCTGCAACAAGTACGGCGGCGTCAAGACCATCGGCCTGTGCCACGGCGTGCACGGCGGCCACCAGCAGATCGCCGAGGTGCTGGGCGAGAAGATCGAGGACGTGGACATCATCTGCGCCGGCATCAACCACCAGACCTGGTACACCTCCGTCAAGGTGCGCGGCGTGGAGCGCAAGGACGACCTGCTGCCCCTGTTCGAGAAGCACCCCGTCTACTCCAAGACGGAGAAGGTGCGCATCGACATACTGCGCAACTTCGGCTATTACTCCACCGAGTCCAACGGCCACCTGTCCGAGTACGTGCCCTGGTACCGCAAGCGCCCCGGCGAGATCACCGGCTGGATCGACCTGGGCGTGTGGATCAACGGCGAGACCGGCGGCTACCTGCGCGTCTGCCGCGAGAGCCGCGACTGGTTCATGACCGACTTCCCCAACTGGATGAAGGAGCCCCCGCGCAAATTCGTGCCCGAGGAGCGCGGCACCGAGCACGGCTCCTACATCATCGAGGGCCTGGAGACCGGCAAGGTCTACCGCGGTTTCTTCAACGTCCCCAACAACGGCTGCATCACCAACCTGCCGGACGACGCCATCGTGGAGGTCCCCGGCTACGTGGACGGCAACGGCATCTCCATCCCGCAGGTGGGCGACCTGCCCCTGGGCTGCGCCGCCATCTGCAACGCCTCCATCTCCGTGCAGCGCCTCTCCGTGGAGGCCGCCGTGCACGCCGACATCCGCCTGCTGCGCCAGGCCATGCTGATGGATCCGCTGGTGGGCGCGGTCTGCAACCCCCGCGAGATCTACCAGATGGTGGACGAGATGCTCATCGCCGAGAGCCAGTGGCTGCCCCAGTACCAGGAGGAGATCGAGCGCGCCAAGGCCCGCCGCGACAAGGCCATCGCCGAGGGCACCTACATCCCCGCCAAGGAGACCGAGGGCGCGGCCCGCCTGCACACCAAGACCGTGGAGGAGATGGCCGCCGACAAGGAGGCCTCCCGCAAGCTGGCCGCCGCCGCGGACAAGGCCGACCACGTGAACGGCAAGTAAAGCCGAAATACCCTTTTGTTTTCTTCCCCGCCGTCCGCATTCATCCCCTCGGGCGGCGGGTCTTTCATGGGATCACAAGCATTTTTTACATCAAAGCGCGTTTAGGAGGCGTCCCGTATGCGAAAGATCGTCCTCATCCCCGACTCCTTCAAGGGGACCGTCAGCTCCCGGGAGATCTGCGACCTTTTGGAGGCGGCGGCCCTGCGCGTGCAGCCGGGGCTGCAAGTGGTCAAGCTCCCCGTGGCCGATGGCGGCGAGGGCAGCGTGGACGCCTTTCTGCAGGCCATGGGCGGCCGCCGCGTGCCCCTGACCGTCTGCGGCCCCTACTTTCAGCCCATGCAGGCCTTTTACGGCCTCACCGCCGACGGCGACACCGCCGTGGTGGAGCTGGCCGCCTGCGCGGGCCTGCCGCTGGTCAAGGGAAACGAGCACCCGGACAAAAGCACCACCTACGGCGTGGGCCAGCTGATCGCCCACGCGGCCGCGGCCGGGGCCCGGCGGCTGGTGCTGGGCCTTGGGGGCAGCTGCACCAACGACATGGGCTGCGGCATGGCGGCGGCCCTGGGCCTGCGCTTTCTGGGCGAGGACGGCCGGCCCTTCGTGCCCACGGGCGGCACGCTGTCCCGCATCCGCAGGATCGAGACGGACGGCCTGCTGCCCGCCCTTTCTCACATGGAGCTGATCGCCATGTGCGACATCTCCAACCCCTTATACGGCGAGAAGGGCGCGGCCTGCGTGTACGGCCCGCAGAAGGGCGCGGACGCGGAGATGGTGCGCTTTCTGGACGGGCAGCTGCGCGCGGGCGCTGCCGTCACGGAAAAGGAGCTGGGCGCGCAGCTGGCCGAGCTCCCCGGCGCGGGCGCTGCGGGCGGCGCGGGCTTCGGCGCGGCGGCGTTCTTAGGGTTCCGCCTGCAGCCCGGCATCGACACGGTGCTGCGCGTGGTGGACTTCGATACCAAGGCGAAGGACGCGGACCTGGTCATCACCGGCGAGGGGCGGCTGGATTCCCAGTCCCTGGCGGGGAAGGTGGTCGTGGGCGTCTGCCGCGCCTCCAAGAAGCTGGGCGTGCCGGTGGTGGCCATCGTGGGCGACATTGAGGACCCGCTGGACGCCCTCTACGCCGAGGGCCTGAGCGCCGTGCTCTCCACCAACCGGGTGGCCGTGCCCATGGCCCAGGCCCGGCCGCGCACAAGGCAGGACCTGCAACGCACCATGGAAACGCTGCTCCGCCTGACCGCCCTGGGACGTTGACATAAGGGGCGTCCCGGAGTATGATAGATATAAGTAAGTTATAACTATCATATGCAGGAGGTTTTGATGTGACGCACAGCTACAAGATCGTGGAGATCGCCCCCAAGACCTACGAGATCGACGAGTTCGACTGCGACAGCATCTTCGTGCTGCTGGGCGAAAAGAAGGCGCTGGTCATCGACGTCGGCACCGGCATCGGCGATCTGAAGACCGCGATAGAAGGCCTCACCGGCGATCTGCCCTACGAGATCGTGATCACCCACGGCCACGTGGACCACTTGGGCGGCGCGGGCTGGTTCGATAAGATCTACTTGAACCCCAAGGATTGGGGAAAGTACCCCTATCCCCCGGACGCAGATTTCCGCAGGTACTACGCGGACTTCATCGTTCAGCGTTCGGGCCTGACCTATGACTACGACCGCATGACCGACATCATCGACTGGGAAAAGACCGCCGAACTCGTGCCCCTGCACGACGGCCAGAGCTTCGACCTGGGCGGCCGCGTGGTCACCGCCTACGAGTGCCCCGGCCACACCCCCGGCGAGATGGTGTTCATCGACAGCTTGTCCCGCATCCTGTTCGCGGGCGATGCCATCAACGGCAACCTGCTGTTCGGCACCCTGCCCGACGATCCGACGTTCGTGAGCATCGAGCGGGCGCTGAAAGCCCTGGAGCGCATCCTCTCCATGAAGGATCAATACGACCGCATCTACAACGGCCACCACGACTACCGTGAGCTTGGCGAGCCTCTGTGCCCCGAGATGCTGCCCAGCATCGTGACCGCCTGCCGCAAACTGGTGGACGGGACCTACGAGGCCAAGACCATCCCCGGCATGCTGCCCAATACGCCGGACCGCACCGTGGTCTATGAGGGCCCGGCCATGGTCACCTTCGTGGCCGGCGGCATCCACGAGCCCAAATAACCTCCAAACCCACACACAGGAGCCGATCCCCCAAGCGGAGGACCGGCTCCTTCTTTTTTAGAGGGACCGCCGTTTTGTTTGCGTTGACAATCGCACCCCGCCGGAGTATGATGGAAAAAGCAAGGCATTTCCTATTATAAAGGGAGGTTTTGATATGACGCACAACTACAAGATCGTGGAGATCGCCCCCAAGACCTACGAGATCGACGAGTTCGACTGCGACAGCGTTTTCGTGCTGCTGGGCGAACAGAAGGCGCTGGTCATCGACACCGGCACCGGCGTGGGCGACCTTAAGACCGCGGTGGAAAATTTGACTAAAGGCCTGCCCTACGAGGTCGTGCTCACCCACGGCCACGTGGACCACGTGGGCGGCGCGGGCTGGTTCGAGAAGGTTTATCTCAATCCCCTGGATTGGGACAAGTACCCCTATCCCCCGGACGCCGCGGGCCGCAGGAACTACGCGGGCTTCATCGCCCAGCGCTCGGGCCTGACCTACGACTATGACCCCATGACCGACATCATCGACTTTGAGAAGCCCGCCGAGCGCCTGCCCCTGCACGATGGCCAGAGCTTCGACCTGGGCGGCCGCGTGGTCACCGCCTACGAGTGCCCCGGCCACACACCCGGCGAGATGGTGCTGATCGACAGCGCCTCCCGCATCCTGTTCGCGGGCGACGCCATCAACGGCAACCTGCTGTTCGGCTCCCTGCCCGGCGACGCCACCTTCGTGAGCATCGAGCGTGCCTTAAAGGGCCTTGAGCGCATCGCCGCCATGGGCGACCAGTACGACCGCATCTACAACGGCCACCACGATTACCGCGAGCTGGGCGAACCCCTCTGCGCGGAGATGCTGCCCAGCATCCTGACTGCCTGCCGCAAGCTGGTGGACGGGACCTACGAGGCCAAGACCATTCCCGGCATGTTCCCCGGCTCCCCCGACCGCACCGTGGTCTACGAGGGCCCGGCCATGATCACCTTCAAGGCCGGCGGCATCCACGAGCCCAAATAAAACTAAAAAAAGTGCATAAAGACAAGAGGCGCGGCAATTGAGCTGCGTCCCTTGTCTTTGTACGAATATTGAGGGGTAAGGGGATTTTTACGCCTTCCTGGGGAGGGCGCGGTGGATCATCTTCTGCACGGCGGGGATGCAGGCCACGACCGCGCAGATCAGGCCGTCCACGCCCACGGAGGAGAGGTTATACAGCAGGGAGTAGACCACGGGGCCGTGGCCGGAGCCCTCGGCGTACTCGGCGAAGAAGATGACGCCGGAGAGCACGTGCATGATCACGCGCACCAGGGCGGCGACGATCACGCCGGCGGGGAAGCCCCAGTTCTTCTTGACGCCAGAGAACAGGCCGGCGAGCCCCAAGGCGCTGAAGGCCAGGGTGTAGTCCAGCAGCACCTGGAAGACGTTGAGGAAGTACATATCCTGGAACGTCTGCAGGAAGCTGTACGCAAGGCCGCAGATGAGGCCCGGCCCAAGGCCGTAGGCGTAGGCGAAAATCATCACGGGCAGCATGCTGCACAGGGTGATGGAACCGCCCTGGGGCATGTGCAGCAGGCGGACGTAGCTGAGCACGAAGCCCAAGGCGATGCTCAGCGCGCCGGCGGCCAGCATGCGGGCGTTCCATTTGACCTTGGGGGTCAGGATGAGCAGCGCCACGCCCAGGATCGCCAGCAGCAGCAGCGTGATGCCGATGGCAGGGGTGATCTCAAGCATCTCCTGCCACATGTTTTGGAAATACTCGGACATTTTCTTGTCCCTCCTTTGAAGTTTTTCCATATCCGCCCGTGAGTTTTGAGGCCAATGGCAGAAGAAAAGCCCCTTTCTCCTTCCCAAGACAGTTTTTTCTGCCGGAAGGGGAGGAAGGGACTTGTTTGTTCTCTGCATCTGCTTGCAGCTTGTTCGTCGCCCGCGAGCCCGATTTTCAAGGAAGAATGAACGCGGCCCGCTTGACTTCTCCGCTTCCCTACGGTAGGATTATCTACAACAGGTTTTCGGGGTCGAGCGGCCTTCCTAAAACGGAAAGGTCCCGCTCCTCTCAGCAAATACGCTCCCCCAGCGAACGGGTATGAATTTGTACGTGTATAAGCATACCCATCGCGGCCGCGTCTGTCAAGAGCGGGGAGCGGGAAAATCGGCCAAGACCACAAGAATAACAAACATAAAAGGGGGAAAACGCTCCCATGAGTCGCCACTTTTTCGCCTACATGTCCCGCATGAAGCACATCAAGCGCTGGAGCCTGATGCGCAACACCTGGCAGGAGGACGTGGCCCAGCACTCCCTGCAGGTCGCCATGATCGCCCACGCCCTGGCGCTGTATAAGAACGCGCGCTTCGGCGGCGGCGCGGACCCGGAGCGGGCCGCCTGCTTAGGGCTCTACCACGAGGCGCCGGAGGTCATCACCGGCGATATGCCCACGCCCATCAAGTACTTCAGCGGCGCCTTCCGCGCGGCCTTCGGGCAGATCGAGTCCCTGGCCTCGGACAGGCTGCTCAACACCGTGCCCGAGGACCTGCGCCCCGCCCTGCGGCCCCTGATCCAGGACCCGGAAAAGGACCCCGAGTGGCCGCGCGTCAAGGCCGCCGACACGCTCTCGGCCTACATCAAGTGCATCGAGGAGGAAAGCGCCGGCAACCGCGAGTTCTCCAAGGCCGCCCGCGAGACGCTGGCAAAGCTCAAGGCCTACGACATGCCGGAGCTCAAAGCCTTCATGGAGGAGTGCCTGCCCGCCTTCACGCTCACGCTGGACGAGCTGGACTAACGCCGCTTCCTTCCCCACCGCCTGAAAAGGAGTCGATCCCATGCGCAAGCTGCTTTCCCTGCTTCTGATTTTTACCATACTGGCCCTGTCCGGCTGCGCGAAGGCGCCCGCTGCCCAGCCCTCCTTCCTGCCCACGGAGGCTCCCGTGGAGACGCCGGAGGGCACGCCGGAGCCGCCTAGCGCCGAGGACGCCGACCTGGACCTGCGCGCCGACCTGCTGGTGCAGGCGGAGAACTTAGGGCTGCGCCTTCTGCAAAACGGCATGCAGGCCGACACTGCGGGCAACACGGTGCTCTCCCCCATGGGCCTGACCGCCGCCATGGCCGCCCTGTACTTAGGCAGCGCGGGCGAGACGGCCGAGCAGCTGCGCGCCGCCGCGGGCTTCACCGCGGAGCCGGAGGACGTGCTCTCCGCCTATGCCGCGCTGGATGAGGGCATCTCCGCGCAGCTGCTGCTCTCCAGCCGCTACGCCGCCGCCGAGGGCTTTTCCGCCGCGCTGGCCGCCGCCGGGCTGCCCCTTTCCTCCGCCCAGTTCGGCGCGGACGCGGGCACGGCGCAGCTCAACCAGGCGGCCGCCGCCTTCGGGGAGCCCTTCGCGGACGCCTTCGCCTCCACCATCCCCTCGGATGTTCTCTACATACTGACCGGCTGCCGCTGCGCGCTCACCTTCGCCGTGCCCTTCCCTGCGCTTGAGCGCTACGCGGGGCTGTTCGAGTCCCCCGCCGGGCTCATCCCCTGCGACTTTTTGTATACCGAGGGCGACATGCCCTACTACGAGGACGAGCGGGTGCGCATCTGCTCCCTGCCCCTGCAGGACGAGGGCATGGAGCTGCTTCTCATACTGCCCCAGGGCGGCGAAACGCTGACCGACACCGCCGAGCTGCTGGGCCAGTACGGCGGCGAGTGGCTCTCCCCGGAGGACTTAAAGGCCTATCCCGTCCGCCTGAGCCTGCCCGTGCTTTCGATCGAGCAGAACGCCTCCCTGCGGGACGACCTTCTCGCGTTGGGCGTTACCCTGCCCTTCGACCAGCTGCAGGCGGACTTTTCGCCCATGCTGGAAGGGGATCTGCCCATGTCCTTGACGGACGTGCGCTCCCTGGCGGAGCTGTCCGTGAGCGAAAGCGGGATCAACGTCCCCGCCGCGGCCCCCGCGCAGGCGGCCTTCACCCCCAGCGAGGCGGGCGCGGACTTTACGCTGGACCGGCCCTTCCTGCTGGCCGTCCGCGACACGGGCGTGGGCGCGACCCGGCTTCTGGCCTGGATCAACGCCCCCAGCACGACGGAGGAGGCGGCGGATTGATCCACGGAAACACCGAGGGCATCCGCGCCTCCCTGCTGGAGGAGATGGAATTCCTCTATCAAATCGAGGCCGAGCGCGGCGTGTTCGCGCCCCGGGCGCTGCTGGACGCCCTGTCCGATTTCACGGGCCGCGTGCGGCGGGAGATCAGCGTATATCTGACCCGCGGCGGCGAGGTCACGGACGTGACCGTGGGCGACGGCAGCACGGTGCCCTTAAAGGCCGTGAACCTGCGCCGGGGCGAGACGCGGCTCTGCGGGGTGCGCTGCATCCACACCCATCCGGGCGGGGACGCGCATCTTTCCTCGGTGGACATACAGAGCCTGCGCGAGCTGCGCTTCGACGCCATGGCCGCCCTGGGCGTGCTGGACGGCAGGCCCACGGCGCTCTGCGTGGGCTTTCTGGACGCGCCGGACGAGGACGGCCAGTTCCCCGTGTATATGACGGAGCCCCTTTCCCTGCGCCGCCTGCCCCAGGAGGAGCTGATGCGGCACATCGAGGAGACGGACCGCCGCATCCAGGCCGCCGCGCCGCCGCCCGTGCGCCGGGCGAAGGAGCGGGCCGTGGTGGCCGGTCTGGCCGATGGGCCGGACGACCCCTCCCTGCGGGAGCTGTGCCGCCTGGCGGAGACCGCCGGGGCCGAGGTGGTGGGCGTCAGCTACCAGAACCGCGCCCGCCGCGACCCGGCCACGTATTTGGGCAGCGGCAAGGCCGAGGAGCTGAACCTGCTCTGCCAGAGCCTGGACGCCGACCTGCTGCTGCTGGACGACGAGCTCACCAGCGCGCAGACGCGCAACTTAGAGGAGCTGATCGCCTGCCGCATCGTGGACAGGACCGCTCTCATTTTGGACATCTTCGCCATGCGCGCCCAGTCCCGCGAGGGCAAGCTGCAGGTGGAGCTGGCCCAGCTGCGCTACCGCCTGCCCAGGCTCCTTGGGCTGGGGACGGCGCTGTCCCGCTTGGGCGGCGGCATCGGCACCCGCGGCCCCGGCGAGACCAAGCTGGAGGAGGATCGGCGGCGCATCCGCCGCCGCATCGCGGACATCGAGGAGGAGCTGGCCGAGCTGGCCCGACACCGCGACCTGCGCCGTACCCGCCGCGCCCGGACGGAAACGCCCGTGGTGGCGCTGGTGGGCTACACCAACGCGGGCAAGTCCTCCCTGCTCAACGCGCTGACCGGCGCGGGCGTGCTGGCCGAGGACAGGCTGTTCGCCACGCTGGACCCCATCACCCGCAAATTGCGCCTGCCCGACGGCACCCAGTGCCTGCTGGTGGACACCGTGGGCTTCATCAACAAGCTGCCCCACGACCTGGTGCGGGCCTTCCGCTCCACCCTGGAGGAGGCCATGTACGCAGACGTGCTGGTGCTGGTGGAGGATCTCTCCGATGAGAACCTGCCCATGCACCGCCAGGTGGTGGACGAGGTGCTTTCCTCCCTGGGCGCGGGCGGTAAGCCCCAGGTGACGGCGCTCAACAAGTGCGACCTGGCCCCGAACGCCTCCCCCGGAAGGGAGAACAGGATCCCCGTCAGCGCCAAGGAGGGCACGGGCTTAAACGAGCTGCTTTCCGCCGTGGAGGCGCAGCTCAACGCCCTGCACGCGCCGCGGGAGCTGCTGGTCCCCTACGCCCGGGGCGACGTGGCCGCCTTCCTGCACAAATACGGCCAGGTGCAGGAGGAAAGCTACGAGGAAACGGGGACGCGCTTCCGCGTGCTGCTGGACGAGGCCGATTACGAACGCGCCCAGCGGCTGCTGCGGGAGGGCTGATCTCTTTTAGGCCCAAACGTGCCCGGCTCCAATGTCTTTCCAGAAGATGGCACCGGGCCGAAGGCGGGCTGCTCGTGTCCTGCATCTATGTTGATGCGGTTGCCTTCCCCGCCTAGCTGCGGGAGGGCTGAGGCCCCTTGAACCAAGGCTTTGGCCCCAACGCTTTCCCCGGAAGAAGGCAGCGGCCTGAGCAGGTCGCCCTTTCCCTGCACAAGGGGCGACGTGCCGCCGTCCCGTGCCCGACAACAGCTGCCGGAGTGCTGATCTCTTTTAGGCCCAAACGTGCCCGGCTTCAATGTCTTTCCCGGAAGAAGGCACCTGGCCGAAGATGGGCCGCTCGTGCCCTGCATCCATGCTGATACGGCCGCCTTCCTGCGCCCGGCTGCGGGAGGGCTGACCTCCCTTGAACCAAGGCTTTGACCCGAACGCTTTTCCCGGAAGAAGGCAGCGGCCTAGCAGGTCGCCCTTTCCCTGCACAGAAGGGCTGAACTCCCTTTTTAAATGCGACCCAACATATACGAAGGAGGCTTTTTCCCATGCTCTTTGAGAAGAACGACAAGATCCTGTTCATCGGCGACTCCATCTCCGATTACGACCGCGCCCGCCCCGTGGGCGAGGGGCTGTTCAACGCCTGGGGCACCAGCTACGTCTCCTGCGTGGGCGCGACACTCTGCAGCGCCTACCCGGAGCTGAACCTGCGCGTGGTGAACATGGGCATCGGCGGCAACCAGGTGCGCGACCTGCAGAAGCGCTGGCGCACGGACGTGATCGATCTGCATCCCGACTGGGTGAGCGTGCTCATCGGCATCAACGACGTGTGGCGGCAGTTCGACTCCCCGCAGATGCCGGAGACCCACGTCTCCCCCGAGGCCTTCGAGGAGGGCTATGCCCAGCTGATCGACCAGACCCTGCCCGCCGTCAAGGGCATGATCCTGATGTCCCCCTACTTCATGGAGCCCAATCGGCAGGACCCCATGCGCGCCCGTATGGACGAGTACGGCGCCATCGTGCGCCGCCTGGCCGAGAAGAACGGCCTGCTGTTCGTGGACCTGCAGGCCGCCTGGGACGAGCTGTTCCGCTACATGCACCCCTGCAACATCGCCTGGGACCGCATCCACCCCAACCAGATCGGCTGCATGCACATCGCCCGCCAGTTCCTAAAGGCCGTGGGCGCGGACCGCTGAAGCGCCCCCTTCCCCCTCTAAAGACAGCCAAGAAGCCCGCCCCGACGCATCCAACCGTCGGCGCGGGCTTCTTTTGTTCCTCTGTTTCCTTACGCCAGCACGTCCAGGATCAGCAGCCAGTCCTGGTCCTTGCCGCTGGTGGGCGGCACGAAGCGGGTGTCGCGCAGGGCGGGCAGCACCGCGAAGGGCGTTTCCTGCCCGCTCCTGGGGTCGAACCAGGAGGCCTTCAGGTGTTTGGCGGGGATGCGCTGCAGATGGGCGGCGAAGGGCAGTCCCAAGGGCGAATAGATGTAGGCGTAGCCCTTCCCCTGCCCGGCGGCCAGGTGCCCCATCAGGGCGTCGTCCTGCCGCACCAGTCCCTCGTCCGGGCGGTAGCTGAAGTAGTCGCGGCTCAGGCGCAGGCGGCGCAGCCAGCCGATCTGCTCCGCGCCGGGGTGGGTGAGCGCCTCCCGCCAGGTGTAGGGGAAGTAGTCGCCCGCCTGCCGGTTCATGCTCCAGATGCAGTGGTTGCCGTAGGTGTGGCCGCAGGCCCCCTCCAGCACGTCCCAGTAGGCGTTGTGCCGCACGTCCTCCGGCCGCCAGTAGAAGCCGTAGGAGGCGTTGAAGCAGGCCGGATGGTCCTCGTAGCGGGGCTCCGAATCGAGGAAGGGCTTTTCGCACGTCTGCCCCATCCGCCGCATCTCCAGATAGCTCTCGTAGCACTTGGAGGTGTCGTGGCCGGTCTGGGCGGTGTGGAAGTCGATGTAGGGCGCGTCGGCCAGGAAATCGGTGCTGGCCCGTCCGCCGGGCGGGTGGAAGGTGATGAGGTGGTTCCCGTGATCGCCCTCCCGGATGCCCTCGGCCATGCGGTCGATCAGGCGGCGGTGCGCTTCCTCCAGGGGACGGTCGCCGCCCAGCATCCAGATGAGGTTCCATCTGTCCCTGTATCGCTTCCCCAGCCAGAGGCCGTAGGCATAGGCGTTCTCCGCGTTGAACACCTCGGGCCCCTTGCCCCAGAGCCGGTTGAACTTATCGCCCCAGGTGGGCAGAAGGGCCACGACCAGCCCGTTCTGTGCGGCCAGGTCGATCACATAGTCCACGTGGTCCCAGTAGCTGTATTCCCCGTCCAGGTCCGGCGCGCAGGGGTCGTAGTCCCCCGCCGTCTGCTTGAGGGGCAGCCTGCCGTAGGCGTTGGGCACGGTCAGGCCCTCGAACTCCGCCAGGGCCACGGCCTGCACCGCCGTAAAGCCCTGCCGGGCCCGCTCGCGCAGGTAGAGGGCCGCTTCCTCGCGGTCCAGGCGGTGGAACAGCTCCCAGGCGGTATCTGCCAGGTAGAAGAAGGGCTCGCCGTCCTCCCAGCAGAGGAAGCGGCCGTCCTTATGCACGCTCAGCTTTCGCATGGTGTTTCTCCTTCCGTCAAAGGGCCGCGCAGCCGCAGGATCGGTTCCCGGCCCGCGTATTTCTCGCCCGTCTCCCGAAAGCCCAGGCTGTGGTAGAGGGCCAGCGCCCGCGCGTTTCCCTCGATGACGCTCAAATAGATGTCGTCGCAGTTGTAGAAGGAACGCAGGTGCGCGGTCAACTCCCGCACGGCGGCCCGGCCCAGCCCCCGGCCCTGCCAGCGCCTGTCGATCAGCAGCCGATCCAGCCAGACCCAGCGGCCCAGCTTCTCGTTGGGGAACTCGCCGTACATGGCAAAGCCCACGATCTGCTTATCCAGTTGCAGCGCCGCCGGGACGAAAAAGCGGCAGCTCTCCGCCTCTTTCAAGCACTGCGCCACCGGCTCCACGAAGCCCCTCTGTTCGGGCCTGACTTCCAGCGCAAGCACCGCGGGGCGCGTTTCCGCCGTCACGGGCAGTATGTCAAGCATGCTCCTTCCTCCCGTGCAGCCAGCGCTGGAACAGGGCGGGATACGCCGCCGCCGCGAAGGCCACCACCAGGAAGTAGCGCAGGGCCTGCATGGGCAGGGAAGTGCCCAAAAGCCCCTTCAGCCCCTCCTTCACGGCCAGCGTCAGGGCCGCGCCCAGCAGCAGCTTGATCGCCTGCTGCAGGCCGTGGGCGTGGGTGTCGAAATGGATGAAGCGGCGGTCCAGCCACACGGCGAACAGGAAGCCCAGCGCAGCGCCGCCGGTCTTGAAGGCGTCGGCGGCCTGCTCCTGCGGCACGGCAGAGATGAGGGTCCGCAGCCACGCAAAGCCCATCAGGCCCAGCGCCGCCAGCACGCCCACGGCGGCGTAGAGGCGCGCCCGGCCGGGCTTTTCCAGCGTCTCCAGCATGTAGTTGGCCAGCAGTGTCATGGGGACGGTGAGCGCAAGCCCCGCGACCACGTCCAGCGGCGTGTGCACGCCCAGATACAGACGGGAAAGGCCCACCAGCAGGGCGTAGGCCCACAGGGCGATCCAGACCCAGAGCCTGCGATAGCCAAGGCCCATCCCCATGGCCAGGGAGGCAGCCCCGGAGCTGTGGCCCGAGGGGAAGGAGTAGCCCGTGGCGGAGTCGAGCGCAGCCTCGTGGGGCTGCAGGCGGCTGTCCAGCAGGAAGGGCCGCGGCACCAGGAAGGCCAGCTTCAGCAGCTGGTTCAGCCAGCCGCCCGCGAAGTAGCACAGCCCCAGCCGCAGGCCCATGCGCTTATCCAGGCACCAGTAGAACAGCAGCACCACCACCAGAACCACGGTCTCCTCGCCCAGGCGGGTGAAGGCCAGGAAGATGGCGTCCAAAACAGGGTTTCGTATGTTTTGCAGAAAATACAGCACGTCCATTTATTGCTCCTCCCCCCGCAGCTTCCAGAACTCGTCCATGTCCTCGGGCGCGATGACGCCGCCCAGGTCGAAGTCGGGCACGTAGTCCTCGCTGGCGCTGTCCTCCTCCTGCACGTAGCCGTCCAGGCCGCTGTCGAAAAGGTGGGCCTCCACCTCCTCGTATTCCTCTTTGGTCACACGGCGGTCGATCTCCGGGTAGTTGAACGCCTGGCCGCAGGGGATGTACTGGCGCATGAGGGAAAACAGCACCTTGTCGCCGTAGGTATCGGCCACGTAGTCGATCACGGCCTTGGCGTTCTCCACCTGGCCGGGCAGGATCAGATGGCGGATGAGCACGCCCCTTTGCAGCATGCCGTCTTTATCCAGCTGCACGGGGCCGACCTGGTCGAACATCTCGGCGATGGCCCGCTTGGCGCCCTCGAAGTAGTCCTCCACGCCGGAATAGCGGCGGCCCGGCAGGCGGTAGGCGTACTTTAAGTCCGGCAGGTACACGTCCACCTTGCCGCGCATCAGCGCGAGGGCCTGCTCGCCGTCGTAGCCGTGGGTGTTGTAGACGATCGGCACGGGTGGCCGGCGAGTGAGCGCCTTGGCGATGGCGGGGACGAAATGGGTGGGGTTCACCAGGTTGATGTTGTGCGCGCCCTGCTCGCAGAGCTCGGAAAAGATGTCGCGCAGTCGGCCCACGCTGATGGGCAGCCCCTTGCGCATGTGGCTGATCTCGAAGTTCTGGCAGTAGGCGCAGCGCAGGCTGCAGCCGGAAAAGAACACGGCGCCCGAGCCCCGGACGCCGGAGATGCAGGGCTCCTCCCACTTGTGCAGCATGGCCTTGGCCACCACCGGCTCCTCGCCCATGCCGCAGAAGCCCGTCTCCCCGTTTGCCCGGTCCACGCCGCAGCGGCGCAGGCACAGTTCGCAGTTCATCGTCTCGTCCTCCCCCTTCAGGATTTGTCTGTCTCTGCCTTCCAGTATAACACATCTGCTTATCGCAAAACAGACCCCTTTCTCCCCTGTTCGCCGGATTCCGGGAAAAAATCCTTCTTTCCTCCGTGGTAGGCTGTCTTTCCCGGGGGCCTTCCCCGGAAACAGTTTATAGATAAGGGAGGTCATTTTCACATGCTGCACGAGGAGATCCGCATCGCCCGGGAGCGCCTGCGCGCCCTGTGGGCGGACGAACAAACGGACGACAAGCTGCTCTTCAGCGCTCTGGAGCAGATCCGCCGCCTGGAGCTGGCCCAGGCCACGCTGGAGAGGGCAGGCACGGAGGCGCCCGAGCTGGAGCTGCCCCAAGGGCTGGACATGGAGGATGCCCGGTGAAGCTGCCCTACGCGCCCACCGCCCGGCAGCTTTTGTTCCACAACGCCCGGGAGGACGAGGTGCTCTACGGCGGCGCGGCGGGCGGCGGCAAGTCCACCGCCGTGGTGATGGACGCCTTCCTGCGCTGCTACCTGCACCCGGGCACGTTCGCCTACCTTTTTAGGCGCAGCTACCGGGAGCTGGAGGATACGCTCATTTCCGAGGCGCTGCGGCGCATCCCCCGCGCCTTTGGCAGCTACTTCGCCGCCGCCCACGAGCTGCGGCTGCCCAACGGCTCCGCCCTGCGCTTCCGTCACTGCCAGCAGGATCGCGACCGCTTCCAGTACCAGGGCGCGGAGATCCACTGGCTGTATCTGGACGAGCTGACCCACTTTTCCAAGGAGGTGTACGACTTCCTGAAGTCCCGCCTGCGCGCGCCGAAGGCGCTGGGCATCCGTCCCCTGGTGCGGGCCACCAGCAACCCCGGCGGGCCGGGACACGCCTGGGTGAAGGCCCGCTTCATCGACCCCATGCCGCCGAACGAGACATATTTCCTGACCGTGCGGGCGGATGGGATCGAAGGCAAAAGGAGCCTGCGCTACATCCCCGCCCGCGTGCAGGACAACCCGCATCTCGGGCAGGACTACGTGCTGGAGCTGGCCCAGAAGCCCCGCGCCCTGCGCGACGCGCTGCTCTACGGCCGCTGGGATGCCTTCGAGGGGCAGGTCTTTTCGGAGTTCCGAGACGACGCACAAGGGTACCAAAGCGGCCTCAACACCCACGTGGTCGCGCCCTTCGCCATCCCGGAGAGCTGGCGGCGCTTCCGCTCCTTCGACTTCGGCTACGCGCGGCCCTTCTCCGTGGGCTGGTGGGCGCTCAGCCCGGACGGGACGCTCTACCGCTACCGGGAGTGGTACGGCTGCACGGGCGTGCCCAACGAGGGCCTGCGCTTAACGCCCGTCGAGATCGCCCGGGGCATCGCGGAGAGGGAAAAGGCGGACGAGCCGGGCCTGCGCATAACGGGCTACGCGGACCCCTCCATCTGGGACGGCTCGAGGGGCGAGAGCATCGCCGCGCAGATGCAGCGGGAGGGCGTGTTCTTCCAGCCCGCGGAGAACGCCCGGCGGCCGGGGCTCATGCAGGTGCACAGCCGCCTGCGCTTCGACAAAAACGGCCGGCCGGGGCTGTACGTGTTCAGCACCTGCCGCGATTCCATCCGCACCATCCCCGCGCTGTGCAGCGACCCCGACCGCCCCGAGGACGTGGACACCGACGCCGAGGACCACATCTACGACGAGTGGCGCTACCTGCTCATGGCCCATCCGCTGCCCGCCGCCGCGCCCGCGAAGAAAGCCCGGCGGCGCTATTCCCCGCTGGATTAGCTCGTGTTTCTGCTGCCCTCCGCTTTCCGCGGAGGGCTTCTTCTGTATAGAGGCCCCGTCTTTTTTGCCGTGTCCCCAAACGAATTGTTATTTCCTGTGTCATTTGCTTGTGAACGCGGCCAAAAAGCTGTATACTAAGACAGCGCTTCTTAAATTCCAACGCCGCGCTCGAAGAACGGCGATCATTTCGGGAGGGACGGGCATGGAGACGCTTCGGTACGAAAAAACGCTGGTGGACGGCCGCCTGCGGGAGAACATGATGCTTACGGTCGAAAACGGGCGCATACTGTCCGTCCGCGAGGAAGCGGGCCCCGCCCGACCCGGCATCCTGCTGCCCGGCTTCATCGACCTGCACATCCACGGCATGCTGGGCGTGGACGTGATGCAGGGCGAGGGGGCCGTGCGCACCATGGCCGCCGCGCTGCCGCGCTGCGGCGTCACCGCCTTCCTGCCCACCACCATGAACGCCCCCAAAGCGGAGATCCGCTCCGCACTGGCCGCCGTCCGCACGGTCATGGCGGAGAAGCGGGACGGCGCGGCGGTGTTGGGCGCGCACCTGGAGGGGCCCTTCTTCGGCCCGGATCACCTGGGCGCGCAGGGCGGCGAGCACTGCCTGCCGCCGACGATGGACAATTACCTTGCCATCGCGGGCGGGCTGGAGGATGCGGTGCGGCTGGTCTCCCTGAGCCCCGAGCTGCCGGAGGCCGAGACGCTCATCCCCTATCTGGTGAAACACAACGTGCGGGTGAGCGCGGGTCACACGGGCGCGAGCTACGCCCAGATGGAACATGCGGCGGTCCTGGGCGTGAGCCAGGTCACCCACCTGTTCAACGGCATGAACGCCCTCAACCACCGTGCCCCCGGCGTGCCCGGCGCGGGCCTTACGCTTTCCTCCCTCCGCTGCCAGCTGATCGCGGACGGCGTGCACCTGCACCCCGCCGTGTTGCGTTTGTGCCTAAAGGCCAAGGGCGCGGGCGGCCTCTGCCTCATCACCGACGCCATGTCCGCCTGCGGCATGCCGGACGGCCAATACCGCCTGGGGCCGGACTTCGTGACGGTGAAGGACGGCGTTGCGCGCATCGCCGCCGGGAACCTGGCCGGCTCCACGCTGACGCTGGACAGGGCCGTGCGCAACATGGTGCGCCTGGCCGGAGCCACCCTCGAGGAGGCCGCGGAGATGGCCTCCCTCGCCCCCGCGCGGGCGCTGGGCTTAAACGACCGCGGCGCGATCCGCGAGGGCTGCGTCGCGGACTTGACCGTTTTGGATGGGGACCTGCACGTCAAGCAGACCTATGTGGCCGGAGAGCCTTACCTGGGAGGGACCGTATGATCGACTGGGCCCATCGCATGCTGGAAGGCATACAGAGCCTTCCCCTGTGGAACATCGCGCTGTTCTTCTCCGTCTGCGGCATGCTGCAGGCGCTGATCCCCGTGTTCCCGGGCGACATCGTACTTTTGATCGGCGCGGGCGTCTGGACGGGCGGCCTGATGGGCAGCGGCTTTTGGCCCGTGCTGGTCAGCTACTGGCTGGGCACCACCGCCGCCTCCCTGGCGCTGACGGAGGTCGGCCGTCTCTTCGGGGATCACCTGCTGTCCAAGCCCTGGCTGCGGCGCCTGTTCCCCGCCGCGCGGCAGGAGCAGGCCGCGCGCTGGCTGGAAAAGCGCGGCGCGCCCACCATCTTCGCCGCCAAGTTCATCCTGGGGATGAACCTGCCCATCCTCTTCCTCTGCGGCATCATGGAGATGCCCCGCAGGAAGGCCTACCCCGCCGTGATCCTGACCACCGCCGTGCACAACACGCTGTTTTATGTGCTGGGCTCCGTGGTGGGGCTCAACTGGGACAGCGTGCGCGGTTTTTTGGCGGAGTATGAGCTCATCGCCGCGCTTCTGGTGGTGCTGGGCGTGTCCCTTGCGGTGTGGGTGCGCGTGCGTATCTCCTCCGCCCACCGAAAGGACCGCGACGGCTGAAAGCCCCGCTTTCCGTGACATTGCAAAAGGACGGCATGTTTTCCATGCCGTCCTTCTTCATTTTGGCCTGATAAAGGCGCTCAATCCCTCAAATAGGACTGCGGGGTGTCGACGAGGCCGTCCTGTCCGACGGAGCCGCCCGCAAGGTACCCGCCGCTGGCGCCCTTCTCGTCCCCGCTCACCCAGAAGGCATAGAGCCTGCCGTTCTGCATCGCAAAGCGGAAGCGTACGGGCCTGCCCGCAAATGCGGAGAGGTCCTTCCCGCCGCGCCATGCAACTTGTACCTTGGTGGAGTCCTCCGCCACGGGGATGCAGTCCTCCAGACCAAAGCCCTCGATGGGCCTGCCTTCCTCGTCCAGCAGCTCGGCCTTCAGTTCCCCGCCCGCGGCCTCGGCGTTGACGAACAGATATTTCCCCTGGAACGTCAGAGCCTTGGTGGTCAGCGCTTTTTCCTCCGCGCCCGCGTTCATGGAGGCGAAGCCGTCCCGCCGCAGGATGGCCAGACCCGTGCTGGCATAGGAGTGCATGTCGAACCAGCCCTGCTTTCCGTTCCCCTGGAATCCGGCATAGTAGAACCACAGCTCGTCGCCGTTCACCACGCAGATGGCCGCGTTGTCGTGCAGGTAGCCCCGCTCCCAGTCGCCGACCGTCCGGCTGGCGCGCAAAAAGGGCGTCCGATCCTCGGACGGGCGGTAGAAGTGGAAGCCGTCGCGGCTGTATCCTAAATGGATGTCGTTGTACTTAACGTCCCCCGCCTGCGCGTCCTCGTGGATGCCCAAATAGATGTTGTAGGTGCCCAGCAGTATGGACTCATAGGCCACGGCGTTGAAGTTGTAGAGCTCCGGCTTCATCTGAATTTCCGGGTCGCGGGCGTCCAGCTCGTCGGCGCGCAGCCACTTGACCGGGTCGCTGAAGCCCGCGCCGTCGATCAGGTCGTCGCACTCGCTGTAATTACGGCTGCGCTCGTGCCAGTCGGCGCGGATGCTGTACACCCACTTCTTACGGAAGGGGTTGTAGAAGATGGTCGAGCAGTCGCCCACGAGGCCCGTTTTCACCGCGTCGCTCCAGTGGACGCCGTCCGGCGAGGTGAACACGTAGCCGCTGTGGTCGACGTTGTTGTAGATGAACATCTTGTATCGCTGGGTCTCGTCCCCGGTGTAGGGGTCGTAGACGACGGCGTTGCTGTCCTGCTGCCAGTCGGTGCGCAGCGGCAGCACCAGGTTCGTTCCCGGCACCGCGTCCAGCTCCCGCCGCTCCCAGTTGAGGCCGTCTTTGGAGACCGCGAGCGCCACGGAGCCGAAGAAGCCCGCCTTGTACCACAGCTTGAGCAGCCGCTCCTTGGCGTCGTACCAGACGCCGCCGTGGAAGGGCGCGGCGGTGGGCAGCGGGATGTCGATGATCTTGAGCTCCACTTCCCTCTGCCCCAGCTCCGTTGGGACCTCAGGCGTCAAAACCGGGTTCCCTTCATACTTGCGCGGCCTGTGGTACTCCCTTTCCATGTCCGTCTGGGCGATCAGGAAATCGTCCACGAACAGCTGACGGCCCACGGAGATGTCGATCACGTCCGGGCCTTTGTCCAGATAGGGCACCGGCTGCGGCGCCTCCCCATAGCTGCCCATGTCCTCGGGCGGCCATGACTGTGGCAGAACGATGCCGTTGTACAGCCTTTCCCCGGCGCTTGTCTCCCTGCCTTGCCTGTCCATTCTTCTCCCTCCTTCGAGCAATATAAACGGCGTTATGCCGTAATAACTCTAAAAATCACGCAGACCGCACCCTTCAGTAGGTCTCCTCCTGTCTCTCCTCCCGCCGGGCCGCATGCAGCTGCCGCGCACCCTTGACGATCATAAAGATGGCCATCAGGATCACCAGCAGGCACACGCCGCCGCCCGTGCAGGCGGTCATAACGGCGCGGAACTCGGGCCCGTCGCTGCCGCCGAAGCTGGAGAGCATCGCGGTCTCCAGCGCGAGGATGGACACCAGCGCCGTAGCCAGCCGCACGGCCTTGGCCGCCGCGTGGGCGGGCGGAGCGTTTTTGCGGAAGCGCAGCAGGTCCACCGCCGCTAAAATGACCGAATAGAAGGCGTAGGCGGCCATCACGTAGATCAGCAGCCCCGGATAGACGAAGCCCTGCTCCCGCCTCACCATCAGCGCCACGATGCCGACCAGCGCCTGGTGGAGCATGAGAAGGAGCACGCCGCAGGAGATATAGCTGCGCAGCTGGGCGCGGCCGTCCCGCCGCCCGCCGCGAAGCAGCAGGAAGTGGGTCAGCGCCAGAACCGCGTAATACACGGCCAGCGCCAGGAACCAGACCGTGCGGTAACGGACGCCGGAGAACAGCTTGAGCCCCGCGTAAAGCAGGTCGAAGAAAAGCCCCTGCCAGAGGGAAACGCGCAGGCGGAAGGCGGGCTCGGTCAGGTAGCGCTGCACATAAGGGGCCTCGCGCAGCTTCTTCGGGATTGGGACGTGAACGGCGGAGCGCAGCGCCCGCCACCAACCGGGAAGGCAGGCGCAGGCGACGGTCAGCGCGTAGGCGGAGAGCGCATAGGCGGCGTATCGCAGGGGCTCGAACCGCACGTTGCAGGCGAACACCACGATCAGCAGGCCGAAGCCCACGGCCAAAACGGGCAGCGCCCAGCGCAGGGGCAGCACGAACAGCCTGCGCCATATAAGGCGCGGCCACGCCGTCCATTTCCGCGGCGCCTTTTCGTCGTTCGGCATGTCCTTTGCTCCTTTTACTCTTTTTGCGGCGCTGTCAATCGCCGCCGTGGCCGTAATAGTAGTCCTCGGCGTCCTCGTAGTCGTAGAAGTCGTCCGCGTACCAGTCGTAGAAGTCCTCCGGGTCCGAGAACTCGTCCACGCCGGGGTCCTTGTGGTAGGAACCGCCGTTGCCTCCGTAGGGCAGCAGGAGCGGCTCGCTCTCCTTCTCCTTTTCCTGCGCGAGCTGGATCTTCCAATACAGCTCGTGCGCCGCCTCCAGCGAAGCCACGTACTTATCGATCTTCGCCTGCGATTCCGGGGTCTGGTAGTAGAACTCGACATTCAGCATCAAGTAGTAGGCGGACTCGCTGTCGTCGCCGCCCGGATATTTCATCTTGGCCCGGCAGAGCTGGAGCAAGGACCAGGAATCCCTGTAATCGCGCTTTTGGAGCTCCCAGAGCAGCGGCTCCGCCTGGTCGTATTGGTCCGTATCGACCAGCTGCTGCGCCTGTAAATAGAGGTTCTCCACGTTCTGCTCGTGCACGATATACGCCCTGACGAGGGACCCGATCACCAGCACCGGGAGGACTACGGCGACCAACGGGAACTGCCAGTCATGCACCTTCGGGGCCTGCCTCTCTTTCCCGGTCAGGCTGGATAGATACAGGTTTTTGTACCAGCGTATCTCCCGCACGCCGTCGGCGACGGCGTCCTTGAGGCGGTAGCCCATGACGACGAGCGCCAGCAGCGCGACGATGATAAAGGCGACGATCAACACGGGCGGGAAGCCGATCTTCTCAAGCGTTGGAAAGAGCAGCCACAGGAGCAAAGCCAGTAGACCCACGACCACGACAAGTTGGAAAAGCGCGGGGAGCATTCCTTTAAGCGCGTCGGCCCGTTTCCTTCGGTAGTCTTCCAAACCGAAGGGGCGTTCCCGTTCCTGCGTTTCGTCCAACATGTACGCGTTCTCCTTTGATCCACGCGGCTCCTAGCCCATTTCCCGACCGCCGGTCGGTTTTTTTATGCCTTTCTCATCCGCACCGCCATGTATTCCCGTCCGGGCAGCTCGATGCGGAAGCGGCCGCGGAACCGGCCCGCGAAGCGCACCGTCATGTTCCAGGTGTCGAGGATCTCCACGTCGTAGTCGTCCTCGTTGCCCATATCGAACCAGCGGAACGTGGGCCGGTGGATGCCGTAGTAGAACAGGTGGTAGCCGCTTTCCCTTTCCAAAGCCTCGTCCTCCGGCACAGCGCAGACGTCGTCCCAGGCCATCCCCTTAGGCTTGAGGCCGCCGGCGGGCGCTTCCTCCAAAACCTTTCTCATAAACGCGATGCGCGCGGGGCTTTCGCCCTTCAGCTCCCCGCCGTGGGACCACCACAGGTCCTCGCCCACGTAGGTCTCGCCGTGCCCGCCGTAGCCGCCCCGGCAGAGCGCCTCCCAGAAGCGCCGCGTCAGCTCCTGGGCGGAGATGTTGCCCCAGGCGAACTGTATGTTCCCCTCGTACTGCATCTCGTCCAGGACCACGGGCTTGCCGTAGGCCTGCCGCCAGTCGGCCGTGCCCTCGGGCGGACGCTGGATGCTGCAATGGGTCACCCACGGACGAGAGTGGTCGTAGAAGGGCCCGCCGTTGTGGATGGAGCGCAGGCGGCCATAGGGGTCGTTCTCCACGACGATCTGGGCGAAGCGCTCCCAGTCCTCGGTCGTTTTGCTCTTTATGAAGTCGTACTCGTTCGCAAAGGCCCACCAGAGGTTGCGGTAGGCGGCGAAGCGCGCGCAGACGTACTTTAAGTAGAACTCGTTCTGCTCACGGGTCATCGTTGAAAAGCCCCAGCGGTCGTAGGGGTGGAACAGGATGAGGTCCGCCTCGATCCCGAGCCCTTGCAGCTTCAGTATGCAGCCCTCGATGTGCCGGAAATACGCCGGGTCGAAGCGCGAAAAGTCCCATTGGTTGCCCGGCGTGTCCGGGCCCAGGCCCTCGACGTTGTCCTCGGTGACGTTCCCTCCGTCCGTCGGCGTCCCCTCATAGGGGTAGGCGCGCGGCTCGCGGGCATTGTAGCAGTAGCTCTTGGGGAACACGCAGAAGCGCAGCTTGTTGAAGGGCGATGCCTTCAGCGTTTTGAGAGTCCGTGCTATGAGCTCGTCGCTCTGCAGCTCCCAGACGTAGCAGGTCGTGCCGATGGGAAAATAAGGCATGCCGTCGGCATAGGCAAAGTGGAAGCGGTTTCGGACGCCGACCGGGCCGTGGTTGCCCGCCGACGGCTCCACCGCGGCAAAGGTGCCGGACAGGGGCGCATCCAGAACGTCGCCCTCCACGGAAAAGCGGTATTCTTCGGCGAAGGACGGCATGAAGCGGACCTTGTAGACCCTGCCGCCGTCATAGAAGCCGGAAACGGTCTTGCGCTCGTGCGCGCTTGAGAACGTCGCGCGGATGTGGGAGACCGCGAAGGGATCGGCTACGGCCTTCCCCGTGCAGCAAAGCTCGAAAACGCCCCATTTTTCAACACGCTCGGTGTATTTCATGGCAAGACCCTCCTGATTTTCTGGATATTGGACATTGAATATTGTACTATGTGTAAAACGCTTTCCCTACAAGGATATTCCTGTGAAGTCCTACACAACCAACCCGCAAAGCGTTATACAACGATCAAAACTGTCTGGCGCCTCAAGAGCATCTTGCGAGGCCGTCAACACCGGGCCCGCGGCGGATGCCGCGGCAAAAGCGTTGCTTTTGGGATTTGTAAAGCAGGCCCGCGAAGACATTGTACAACGAGCAAAAATGTTTGGCTTCTCAAGGACATTTTGCGAGGCCGTCAATGTCGAGCCCGCGGCGAAGCCGCGGCAAAAGCGTGCTTTTGGGGCTTGCGAAGCAAACCTGCGAAGACATTATACCGCCTATACGCCCGGCTTTGCAAGAACATCCAAGCCAAACGCCGCCGTCCGGCTTGCGTTCTCCGCATCCTTCCTGTATAATCATCACAGGAACACGGCCTTCACGCCCTGTCCCTAACCAAACGCATCTATTGCATAAGAAGGAGGCCTTCCCATGAAAACGGCATCCCGAATTTTCGCCGCGCTGGCCATACTGCTGTCCGACGCCATGTGCGCCTACGTTGCCTACGCCTACTGCGACCTTGAATGGGCGGGTAAGTACGCCGGAGCCAGCGCCCCCGCAAGCACAGCCTTCTTGTTCGCCATCCCCTTCGTTATCGCCATCGCCGTCTGCGCCGCCCTCTCTATCATCTTCAAAAGAAAATCTCTCCGCGCCGCCACCAAATGACCCGACCCACCCCGAACTTCCCCGCACCCACCACAGAAAAAGCGCCTCATCCAGGCGCTTTTATCATATCATCCACATAGTGAGCGAGCGGCAATCGTTCTGAAAAAACGAGCCGCAAGCGAACGGGACTTACAACGATCCATAAATAGAAGAAATCACCAACTTTCAGCGGCAGCCCATTCCCCCTCCGACGACGAGAGGGGGGGATCGCCAAGGGGGGCGGCGCTCCGCCGCCCCCCTTGGCAGAGCCTCGGCGAAGCCGAGGAGTCTCCCGTTCGGGGCACAAACGCAAACAACCACCCACATCTCTTGGCCCGCTGTACCTCCACCCCACTTTCCGCAGTGAGCGAGCGGCAAGCGTTTCGTAGAAACGCGCCGCAAGCGAACGGGACCTGCAACAGCGTTTCTTTTTTCGTGTCCCGTTCGCATTCCTCGTTTCCCCGTCCCCGTTCTACGCCATCCCAACCTTCCCCGCGCCGCAGGCGCGCGCACCCGAAACGGGTTGTTAGTGAGCGAGAGGCGTCGCGAGCGCGTTTACAAGCGAGC
>CANQPP010000016.1 GCA_947625765.1 uncultured Clostridia bacterium | reverse complement strand
CCTGCGAGGGCGCAGCCAGTATTCTAGGGCTTTGCCCGCACATGAAAAACCCCCGGCTTTGCCGGGGGATAGTTATTTATATGCGGCGGCCCGTCGAGGGTTTCCGTCAGAGTGTCAGGAACTCCGGCTTGTTCACGTTCTCCAGCTTGAGTTCCCAGGAGGAATGCACGTACCGGTCCAGCGTGACGGAGGCGCTCGAGTGGCCCAGGATCTCGCTCAGGCACTTGAGCTCCACGCCCGCCTCCACGCATCTGGTGGCGAAGGAGTGCCGCAGCGTGTGGGTGTGCACCCCTTCCAGCCCGCAGTCCTTTGTGTATTTTTGCAGGCGGTACTGCAGCGCGCGGGGCTCCATCGGCTCCGGCGTGCCCGTCAGGACGAAGGCGGCGGGCAGCGGGCTCTCCATCCGGCCGCACAGCCCGGCCACGCTCTCCGACATGGGGATCACGCGGCAGGAGGCGCCGCTCTTGGGCTCGCCCAGGCACAGCTTCGTCCGCTGATCCGTGCGTGGTTCCAAGTCGCGCAGTCTCTGCAGCGTGGCCCCGACCCGGATCGTCCGCTCGGGGACGGAGATGTTCTTCCACTGCAGGGCGCACAGCTCCCCCAGCCGCAGCCCGGTGAACAGCGCCAGCAGGATGCCGAACTTGCAGGCGTCCAAGCCGACCAGCAGGTAGTCGGTCAGCCGCCGCTGCTCCTGCACGGACAGCACGCGGATCGGGCGGCGCTCCGCCTTGGGGTAGCGGATCTCAGGCAAAGGAAAGAGGCCGGGGAACTGCCCGGCGGTAAAGCTCAGCACCGAGCGCAGCACCGCCAGTATGTCCCGGACCGTCTTGGGGGCCAGCTCCCGCTCGGTCAGCAGGCTCTGCCGGAAGCGGTCGATGAGCGTCTCGCTGACCATGCCCGGCGGCGCGGCCCCAAGATCGGGCTTTATGTGCTTTTCCAAGATGGAGGCGTACTTGACGAACGTGGACTGGCGCACCTGGCTTTGTATGCGCTTCAGCCACTCGTCGCAGAAGGAGGAGAGCAGCGGCCCGCCCGCTGCTTCCGGCGGCGGTTCGGCTGCGCCCTGCCGCGCCTGCGCCGCCTTCTCCTTGGCTTCCCGGTAGCTCTGCCCGTAGCAGGAGCCGTAGCGGATCCTGCCCGACGGCTCGTGGCAGAGCACGTAGCGGGCCTCCCAGCGGCCGTCCTTCCTCTTGTAGATGTTCTCGCCTTTTTTGGCCATGGTTCCGTTTCCCTCCCCGAAAAAAAGAATGTGTCTCCATTATAGCTACTAAGAGGAAGGAACAGGCGCGGCGGGAGGCAGGCGCAGGGCCAAAGGGGAAGGAACGGGCGGCGGCCGCATAAAGTGAAGGGGAGAGGCGAGGTTTTGCCGCCCCGATCTTTCTTTGACAGCGCGGGGCCGCGCTTCATAAAATATACGGGTCGGCTCCGCATGAAAAAAAGCGCCTCTTTTTCGCGTTTCTGTCTGTTTCACCCCCATCTTGGCCGGGTAAACATAGAAGTATCCTTTCCGGAGACCGCAGATTTTTTCGGGGGGGGGGGTTGCAAAATGGAGGAACTGTGGTACAATATTTCTATCAGCTGGATGTACCGGCAGAACCTCCCTTTTGCGGCTCATCGCAACGCTTTTTTGATTCTTTACAAAGAATAAAAAACAGCGATAAACCAAGGCCGAAAAAGCGGGACGGTCGCCGCCGCCAGGGATAAAGATGAGAGCAGCGCGCAGCGGGTAGCCGCGACGATCGGGCACAGGTAGAAACGAGGACATTTCAGCCCCCTTCCCCACATGCTCGTGGTTCGGAGCCGAGCTTTTCGGCAAGACACCCTGAACGTTGCATATTGTCATTCTTTCGGTCACAAAAATAGATGCCGAAACGCGAAGGCGGCGGCCGAACAAAAGCGAGACATGCCGGAAAAGAGGATCTGTATGACATGACAGAGAAAGATTTTAGGAGGCTTCGCCGCCAAGACTTCCTGCAGCTCCTGCTAGCGCAGGGAAAAGAGAACGCCTCGCTGCAGGCCCAGCTGACGGAGACCCAGCAGACCCTCGCGGAAGCGCAGACCACCAACGACCGCCTCAAGGAAAAGCTCAACGACAAGGACGATCAGATCGACCGTCTGAAGGAAAAGCTCGACGACAAGGATCTGCAGCTCAACCGCCTGAAGGAAAGGCTGGACATCAAGGACCGCCAGATCGAGACGCTGCGCGGCGAAGCCCAAAAACGCGAAACGCTTCTTGAATCCGAGTTCCAGACGGCCGACGCCGTTTCCCGCTCCACCCAGCAGCTGACCGAGACCTTCCGCGCGGCGCAGGCCGCGGTGGACCGCTTCACGGCCGACCTGCACAGGTCGCAGGAGACCCGCGCCGCGGGCGCTTCCCCGCAGGCGGTCCGGGAAGCCGAGGAAGCCGCCGAGCGCTCCATCCAGCGCATGGCGGGCGTGTATGAGATCGCCTTGCAGGCTATGGACACTTACGCCGGGGACCTTCGCAGCTTCGACCAGATGCGGCCGGAGGCCGAGGAAAAGCTGGCCTCCCTGCGCGGGGAAGAGCCGCATGAACACGAAACAAAGACGGCCAAGGCGCCGCTGCACGCAGTCCGCCGCCGGCGGGCGACCATCGTAAGGACACTAGCATCGAGGGAGAAAGATGAGCAAGGACCAGATTGAGTTCCCTTCCATAGACCTCTTGGAAGAGGCGCTCAAGAAGGAAAAATACCGCGTGGACTACGGTCGGGTGCTGCGCAGCACGGTCTTTTCGCTGCTGGTCGTGGCGGCCGTGGCCGTGCTGGTGACGGTGCTGCTGCTGCCGGTCTTGCAGATCACGGGCACGTCGATGACGCCCACGCTGCAGGACGGCAACGTTGTGGTGGCGCTCAACAGCAACAAGTACAACACGGGCGAGGTCGTCGCCTTCTACTACAACAACAGCATCCTGGTCAAGCGCGTGATCGCCACGGCGGGCGACTGGGTGGACATCGACGAGGACGGCGTGGTCTACGTCAACGACCGGCCCCTCTCGGAGCCCTACCTGAGCGAGAAGGCGCTGGGCAACTGCAACATCGAGCTGCCCTACCAGGTCCCGGACGGCCGGTGCTTCGTGATGGGCGACCACCGCTCCACCAGCATCGACTCCCGCAACACCGCCGTTGGCTGCATCAGCAACGAGATGGTGGTCGGCAAGATCCTATTCCGCGTGTGGCCCCTCAGCGAGATCGGGGCTATCCATTGACGATACGCGATGCGAAAGGAGGCAGCTTAAATGTTCTCTTCGATCTGGAACAAGGTGGTCCAGTTCCTGCAGCCCAGGAAGCACAAGGTATACGTCACGGTGTTCGTATGCCTGGCGGTGCTTGTGGCCGCTGGCACGGTGACCGTGCTGCGCCTGCAGAGCCAGGCCATGAACTACACAAAGCGCGTGCTGGACTGCCAGCTGCAGGTGCACAAGCACACGAAGGACTGCTACAAGGAGGATGAAAACGGCGAGAAGTACCTTGTATGCGGCCTGGCGGATTACGTGGTGCACGTGCACAACGCCGACTGCTACGACGAGAGCGGCGCTTTGGTCTGCGAGCTGCCCGAGATCCCGGAGCACAAGCACACCGAGGACTGCTACATCGAACAGACGATACAGACCTGCACGCTTGAGGAGACCCCCGGCCACCAGCACACGGACGCCTGCTATAAGGAAGAAAAGGGCGAGCTGACCTGCAAGCTGGAGGAGCACACCCACAGCGACGAGTGCAAGGACGAAAACGGCGAGCTCATCTGCGGCAAGGAGGAGCACACCCACACCGACGCCTGCTACGCCGTGAACAAGGTCCTGATCTGCGGCAAGGAGCAGGGCGAAGGCGCCCACACCCACGACCCGGAGAAGTGCTTCAAGACCGAGAAGGTCTTAAACTGCGGCCTCTTGGAGATGCACACCCACGACCCGGAGAAGTGCTATAAGACCGAGAAGGACGGCACCAAGACGCTCACCTGCACCCGCATCGTGCTGGAGGAGCATGTGCACACGGCGGACTGCTTCGTGGAGGTCGAATTGACCCCCGAGGAAGTCGCCGCGATGAACCAGCAGCAGGCACAGCCCGCGCCCGAGCAGCCGCAGCCCGCAGAGGGTGAGCAGCAGCAGCCCACAGAGCAGCAAGGCGAACAGCAGGGCGAGCAGCAGCCCGCCGAGCAGGGCCAGCAGCCCGAGCAACAGGGCGAACAGCAGCCCGAGCAGCAGCCCACCGAGGGTGAACAGCAGCCCGAGACCGCGGCCCCGAACGGCGAACAGCCTGCCGACAGCGAGAAGCCCCAGCCCACGCCTGAACCCGGCGAGCCCGAACCCAGCCCCTCCACGGTGACGGTCGGCGAGCCCGGCGAGAAGGTATACAGGGACGACACCATCGTCATCATCGCGACCTACGAGGCCGAGGCGATGATCCCCAGCAACGCGGAGCTGCGCGCCTACCCCGTCACCGCCGAGAGCGACCCCGAGCGGTACGCCCAGCGGATGGAGGAAGCCAAGCGCATCTACGACGAGAAGAACGGCACTGAGACAAACACCGAGGACCTGCAGTCGGCGATCTACAACATCGGCTTCTTCGTGGGCGATGAGGAAGTGGAGCCCGCCGCGCCGGTGACGCTGACCATCCAGTTCCTGGGGGACGACGGCCTGACCGTGGGCGACCCCATCACCGTGATCCTGTTCAGCGACGGCACCGCCGAGGTGCTGGACGTGGCCCCCGTGAACGAGGAAGGCGAAGCCTCCTTCGTGACCAAGGGCTTCTAAGGGCCGCTTAAACAGAAGAAGCGGCAGACCCAAACGACCGCAGCGGGAAGCGCGGGGGAGGCTCAAACCCTCCGCGCGGCCCGATGTGATACAAGACCCGAAATGCCCCCAACGCCAAGAGGGAGAGGAGGTCGATGGTCCTCATCAAAAGAAGGCCAATGATATATGATCCCAAGGAAACACAAAACCCAAGCGTAGGAAAGGAGAAACAACTATGAAGAACACCGCAAGGAAGCTGTTGGCGTTCATGCTGGCAGCAGTCCTGGTCCTGGCGCTCAACACCGTGGCGTTCGCTGCGGAGCAGCCCGTGGACGCGAACAAGGATTCTTACACGATCAAGATCAAGACGACGATGGACAATGCTGGCTCTTTCAGCGCCTACCAGATCTTTAAGGGCAAGCTAGCCACGGAAGTAAGAGATGACGAAACTGTAAAGATCCTCTCTGATATCCAGTGGGGCGACGGCATTCCTGAAACTGACAGGGTGAATGTCATCAACGCCGTAAAGGGAATAGCTGGCATCGAAGCTAAGCTGGCAGAAGCTGGGCTTGATCTCAGCAAAGCGGACGACATTAACAAAGCGGCTGCGGTTATTGCCAGCGCTCTTGACGGAGCTACCGAAGAAGTTGCGAAGGATTTTGCCGACGCAATCGCTAAGTTCCTGACGCAGAATCCCCATGCTTCTGCCGAAGGCACTACGGCTGGCGAAGAATTGGCCATCAATGTTACCGAAGCTGGTTACTATATGGTCAAGAGCAACAAGCCGGAGGGTGGCAATACCGAGGATTATGCCGAGACTCTCTATATGCTGCAGGTTGTCGGCGATGTTGATGTCACAGAAAAGGCTGATATCCCCAGCGTTGAGAAGAAAGTAAAGGATATCAACGATATCGAAGGCAAAGAGACTGACTGGCAGGATTCCGCCGACTACGATATCGGCGACGATGTTCCTTTCCAGCTCTCCGCTACCCTTCCCAGCAACTACAACGACTATGACAGTTATACCCTCACCTTCCATGATGACCAGAGCGCTGGCCTGACCTTCAAGTCCAGCCCCATTACGGTCAAGTACGTTCCTGAGACCGGCGACGAAATTACCCTGACTGCCGATGATTATACCATTACCACTGAAGGCCTGACCGATGGTTGCGACTTCGAGATCACCATCAAGAATCTCAAGTCCAAATTGGAATCGATCACCGACAAGAATCATCCCGGCAAGGTCGTTGTGGAATATGAGGCCACGTTGAATGAAAAGGCTGTGATCGGCGCAACGGGCAACCCCAACGATGTGTACCTTGAGTATTCCAACAACCCCAATGGCGACGGCACCGGCAAGACGCCTAAGGACACGGTCATTGTGTTCACCTTCGAGCTGGACGTCGAAAAGGTTGATGAAGATCAAGAGCCTCTGGAAGGCGCTGGCTTCACGCTCTATAAGTACGTCGACGGCGGATATGTTGCACTTAAGTTCACCGAAGTGGTCGACGAAGAGGCCGGAACAAGGAAGTACATCCTTGATCCCGATGGAACGGTCACTGAGCTGGCTTATGAAGACATGACGAAGTTCCCGTTTGTTGGCCTTGATGATGGTCAGTACAAACTGTCCGAGACCACGACCCCTCCGACCTACAACACGATCGAGGACATCGAGTTTACGATTACTTCTACTCATGAAGATACTCCTGCCCCCGCTCTCACCGAGTTGAAGTTTGAGACTACTGCAACCAGCAAGGGCGAAGCCACGTTTACCAATGACAGCACCCTTGGCATTGGTAGCACCAAGATCATGAACCAGAAGGGCGCGCAGCTGCCTTCTACCGGCGGCATCGGCACCACGATCTTCTACGTGGTCGGCGCGATCCTGGCTGTGGGCGCTGGCATCCTGCTGATCGCCAAGAAGCGCATGCAGAACCACGAGTAATACCTGACCCATTTCGGACCGGGGGCGTTTACCGTCCCCGGCCCCTGCCGCACATGCTGGCCGCCTTCCCGTGGCGTGCGGCGAACAACGGGCATAAAAGCCCGGCCAAGACCAGCGAACAGCCCCTTTTGTATGGAGATACTGCATGGATAACGAGCGGAACATGAACGATACGACCCCCGCCGGGGACGCGCCCGGAGGCGAGCCTTCCCCCGAGGCGGCCCCTTCCGCGGAGGCATCTTCCCCGGAGGCATCTTCCCCGCAGGCCGCCCCGACGGAGCCTTCTTCCCCGGAGGCCGCGCCGGAAGCGCCTTCCACGGAGACCCTTTCCACGGATGCGCCTTCAACGGATGCGCCGTCCGAGCCTTCCGAACCGACTGCGCCTTCCGAACCGACCGAGCCAGCGCCCGAGGCGGCCGCGCCTTCTTCTTCCGACAGCGGGACCCCGACGGAGGCATCTTCTACGGAAGCCCCTTCCAAAACACGCACGGAGCGCCGCGCGGAAAGACAAAATCACACAAAACGCGAGAAGACACCGAAGGCCCCCAAGGCTTCAAAGGCCGAAAAAACGGGTAAGAAAAAGAAGAAGAAAAAGGGTTCCTTCACCACCGTGCTGCTGACGCTCATCCTGCTTGCGGGCGTGTGCGTGCTGGCCTACCCGACCACCAGCGACTGGTGGAACTCCCGCCACAGCTCCCAGGCCATCGCCGGTTACGTGCAGGCCATCGAGGATATGTCCGAGGACGAGCGCACCCAGATGCTCTGGCAGGCGCGCGTCTACAACGCTTCCCTGGCCACGGGCGTTCATCTGGAGCTTTCCGAGACCGAGATGGAGAAGTACCTCTCCATTCTGGATATCACCGGCACCGGCATCATGGGCTATCTGCAGATCCCGTCCATCGAGGTCTCCCTGCCCATCTACCACACCGCCGACGAGACCGTTTTGCAGATCGCCATCGGCCACATCCCCGGCACGTCCCTTCCCGTGGGCGGACCGACCACACACGCGGTGCTCTCCGGCCATAGGGGACTGCCCTCCGCCCGCCTGCTGACCGACCTCGACAAGCTGGTCGTGGGCGACGTGTTCACCGTCAATTCCCTGGGCGAGACCGTGACCTATATGGTCGACCAGATCCGCATCGTCCTGCCCGAACAGACCGAGGACCTGGCCATCGAGCGCGGCCGCGATTACGTGACGCTGGTCACCTGCACGCCCTACGGCGTCAACAGCCACCGCATGCTCGTGCGCGGCAAGCGCATCGAGAACGCCGCCGAGGCCGTGGTCGTGCTGGGCGAGGCCACCAAGGTGCCCGTCTACATCGTCGCCCCCGCCCTGGGCGTGCCCCTGCTGTTCCTGCTGCTGCTGTTCATGCTGATCTATTACAGCGTGAAGCCCAAGCGCAAATCCCAGAAAGAACTCCTTGAGCAACTCAAAAAGTCCTGACCCTCAAGTAAAAAAGGAGGAATCGCCTATGAAACGAACGTGGAAGACCCTGCTGGCGGTGACGCTGGCCTGCGTGCTGGCATTGCCGCTGTTCGGCGGCAGCGCGCTGGCCGTGGACCTGGAAGGCAGCAACACGCTAAGCGTTAAGCCCGCCGGCGATTCCGTGGACGAGGAGTTCAAGGCGGATATCGCCGGGGCCAACGTGGTCGTGGACCTCTACCAGGTCGCGCAGGCCGTCAAAATTCCCGGCGTGGACAGCTACACGCTGAAGGTCAACGAAGCGTTTGCCGACCTGCTTCCCGCCGAAGCGGCCGATGAGGAGAGCGAAAAGGCCTTCTGGGACGCCATGACCGACGAGACCTGGCGGCAGCTGTCCCAGGACGCGGCCAAGCTGCTGTTCACCGAGGGCGTGGACGAGGACGGCGACCCCACCTTCACGAAGAACGCGGACTATGCGCCGCTGGTCGAAGGCCTCAAGGCTGATATGACCGCGCCCGAGCAGAGCGCGGGGCTCCCGGCCGGGCTGTACCTCATCATCGCGCGCAGCGCGGAGGTCACCGACCCCACCGAGTATATGACCTACGAGACGATGGAGGTCTCCGGCGAGGGTGAGACGACCGCCGCCGCGAAGAACCTGGTCTCCAAGGCCGAATCCGAGGAATATGCCTACACCTTCCTGCCGGAGCTTGTGTCCCTGCCCACCAAGGAGGCCGTGGACGGCGTCATCAACACCGCCAACCCCGGCGAGTGGATCTACGACGCGACCGTGACGCTCAAGCCCGAGCAGGCGCCGCGCAAGGGGTCCATCAAGATCGTGAAGGGGCTGGAAGGCTTCCTGAACGGCAAGCCCGCGACGTTCGTGTTTGAGATCAAGGCCGTGCGCAAGGGCGAGGTCGTGTTCTCCAACGTGTATTCCATCACCTTTGACGGAGCCGGAACGCAGGAGCTGCTGGTCGAGGGCATCCCGCTGGGCTCCGAGGTCACCGTGACGGAGGTCTATTCCGGCGCGAGCTACAAGCTCGCCAGCTCCGGGGAGATCACGCAGACGCTGGAATCGGTGGACATCGTGCCCGAGTTTAGGTTCACCAACGAGCCCGACCGCTACCGCGACGGCGGGGCTATCACCAATATCTTCGAGTATGACGAGGAGGGCGGCTGGACCTGGCACGCGATCCCCAGACAGGAAGGGGAATCCGGCAGCGGCCCGCAGGAGTCCGCGCCCGCGACAAGTTCCGAGCCTGAACCCGCACCCGAATCTCCCACCGAGCCGTAAAGGAGGCTGACGCAGATGAAAAAGAAAAACCTGGCGCTGTTCTGCCTGGTGATCGCGCTGGTCCTCACCGCGTCTCTGCAAACGGCGATGGCATATTTCACCACCTACGTCGAGGCCAAGGGGAGCAAGCCCATCACCATCGGCGGAACGGATATTGAAGAAGACTTCACCAACTGGACCAAGCACGTGGTCGTCACCAGCTCGCCCGACGCGCCGCCGGTGTTCGTGCGCGCAAAGGCGTTCAGCGGCAGCCTGTATCCGCTCGAGTACAGCGGCGACGGCTGGGCCTGGCGTGAGGACGGCTACTACTATTATGAAAGAGTCGTCGAGCCCGGCGGAAAGACCACACCGCTGGATGTGAAGATCAAGGATGTGCCGACCGACAAGGTCGTGGACGGCGAGACGTTCAACGTGGTGGTCGTGTATGAGTCCACGGTCGCCAAGTACAACGAGGATGGCACGCCCTATGCCGACTGGAGCGAGGGAGGCGAGAAGGCATGAAGAAACTGAAGCAATGGCTCCGTTCGCCCGCCGCTACGATCGTGGCCTTCGCGCTGGCCGCGGGCCTGCTGCTGTTCAGCTCCGTGGGCGGAACGCGCGCCGCGGTGAACTTTGTTTCCCAATACTACCAGGCGGAGATGCAGGTCTCCGATATCGGCGTTTCCCTGCTGGAAAACGGCAACATCATTTCCTACCGCGATTACGATTCCTGGGAGATCGGGACCGACACCCGCAGCGGCCGCTGGGAAGAAGCCACCGGCAAGCTGCTGGAAAACATGCCCCTGACGAAGAAGGACGACGGCACGGAGGTCGTGGAGCTGAACAAGCCCTATGAAGAAATGCTCGCCGTGCAGAACACCGGCACCATCGCCCAGTATGTCCGCGTGAGCATCTACCGCTACTGGATCAACGCGGAGGACGCGGAGAGCGATGACCCCACGAAGCTGACCGACCTGGACCCCAGCCTGATCGACCTGCACGTGCTGACGGACAACGGCTGGATCCTGGACGAGAGCTCCACCACCAAGGAAAGAACGGTGCTCTACTTTGGCCAGAGGCTGGACAGGGGAGACAAGAGCGCGCCGTTTGCGGATACGCTGACCATCGACGGCACCATCGCCAGCTTCTGTGACGCGGAGACCGGCGAGGACGGTTCCGTGACCTACACCTACAACGGCAAGACCTTCTGCCTGGAGGTCAAGGTGGACGCGGTGCAGGACCACAACGCTGCGGACGCCGTCCTGAGTGCCTGGGGCCGGAACGTCTATGTGGACGAGGAAGCCGGGACCCTGAGCCTGGTCTGATAAGGGGGGATAAGCGCGCATGGAAAAAAGAATTGCCGGAGGTATTTTGATCCTCTGCGTGATCGTCGGCCTGCTCACCATTCCCTTTGTCAACGTGGCCAATGCGGCTGATGATGATAGGACCGAATGGACTGTGACGTTCTCGGGCACCACCGAAGCGGACGGGCATTGGAGCTATGACTTCACGCCCGACCAGATGGCGAAGGTGTTCAGCGAGATACAGCCTGGTGACGATATATTCCTGACCGTTCATATCAAAAACCAATTTGGCAAGGACGGCCAGGCGCTGAACTGGTATATGACCAACCAGGTCCTAAAGACCTTGGAGGAGACATTTAAGGATGCCCCCGACGGCGGCACCAATGGCGGCGCGTATACCTATATCCTCACCTATATCGCGCCCAACGGCGCCGTGGAGGAGATCTACAACAGCGACACCGTCGGCGGCGAGTATCAGTCCGATCGAGAGATCGTCTCGGGCGAAGACGAGGGCCTGAAGGAAGCCACCGATTCCCTGGAGGATTACTTCTACCTGGATACCCTGACGAAGGGAGAGGAAGCCTCCGTTACACTGGAGATCGCCCTGGAGGGCGAGAGCCAGGGCAACGCGTACCAGGATACGCTGGCGCAGCTGCAAATGAACTTCGCCGTGGAGCTGACGGACGAAACGCCGGAGCGCACGTCGACCCCGCTTCCCAGCACGACCCCGTCGACCACGACCTCGGCGACCCCCAGACCCAACCGTTCGACGACGCCGCGTTCCTCCGGCACCTCCACCTCGGCTGTCCGCACCGGTGAGCGCAGCCTGGTGCCGTATATCATCATCGCGGCGGTCAGCGGCCTGCTGCTGCTCGTCTTTGCCGTGTACAGCCAGAGGGCCCGCCGGAAGAACAAAAAGGAGTGACCGTCATGAAGAGACTTCTTTCGTTGCTGATCGCAGTCATGCTCCTGCCGGTCCTGGTCCTGCCCGCCTTCGCGGCGGAGGAGGCCCCCGCGGACCCGCCCGCGGCGGACGCTCCGGCGGAGGACGACGCTTCGACGGGTGATGCCCCGGCCGGGGAGGACGGCCCTTATACCTATACGGTCCGCATTTACGCGGGCGCGCAGGGCGACATCCAAGGCCAGGACGTGGTCATCACCGAAGGCTTGAAGGCCGGTTCCCAAATCACTTTTAGGCCGTCGACCGTAAATGTAACTAAGGCCAATAAGTATTTTGCCAAGGGTATCCGCGAGAGCGGCAAGGATAACAGCACCGTCACCACGAATACGGTGATCGTGAAGAGCGACATGGACTACGTGGTCGCCTACGGCTTCCTGGCCTCGGCGGTTGAGTATACCATCTACTACAAGCTGGTCGGCACCGATACGGACCTGCTCGACCCCGACGTGTTCTATGGAAACGCCGGCGACCGTGTGATGGTCTCCTATCGGGATATCCCCGGATACCAGCTGGCGAACGTGGCCGGCAACGCCAGGAACTTTATCAGGACCCTGACGGACAACCCGGCGGACAACGTGTTCACCTTCTGGTACGAGCCCATCCCGGAACCTGCCGAGCAGAACCCGGAGAACCCGGAAAATCCCGAGAATCCTGAGAATCCCGAGAACCCGGAGAACCCCGGCGAGAACCAGGAACAGAACCAGAACCAGAACCCCCAGCAGAACCCGACCAACCCGCAGCAGAACCCCGCGGACCAGAACCCCAACACGGAACCCACGGACGAAAATTCGCCTATCGTGGTTCTGCCCGCCGATCAGACGGCTGACCAGAACGCAAACGGCGACGACGGCGTGGCCGACCTGGTGGACCTGGACGACGGCGACGTGCCTCTGGCCGCCCCGATCGTCGATGATATCGTGGAGGTCCTGGGCGACGCGGCCGCGCTGCCCATCGGGCCGAAGCTGGCCGTCTGCGGCGGCACGGCGGTGCTGCTCGGCTTCCTCGGCTGGCTGCTCCTGTTCCGCAGAAAGCGCAAAGAAGATGAAGATCAAGAGATCGATCTGAAGATCGAGTAAAGACGAGGTCAGAACATGCAAGAGCCTTCTCTTTCTTCGCATGGCAAGAAAAAAGGCGGGAAAGTCCTTCCCGCCTTTCTCAACATCATCGGAACGCTCATTCTGGTGGGCGTCATCGCCGCCTGCCTGCCGGTGACCGTGCCCCGCTTTTTCGGGTACGAGATCTATAACGTCATCAGCGGCAGCATGGCCCCGGAGATCCCCGTGGGCAGCATCATCTACGTGGAGCCCTGCGACGCCCCCGACATAGCCGCGGGGGAGATCATTGCCTTCCAGAGCGGCGAGAGCATCATCACCCACCGCGTGACGGAGAACAACTCGGTGGAGGGCAAGTTCACCACCAAGGGCGACGCCAACGCCGAGGAGGACTTTAACACGGTCAGCTATGACGACCTGATCGGCCGCGTGGCGAACCACTTCCCCTACTTGGGCGGGATGATGGCCCTGTTCACCAGCACCATGGGCAAGGTGTACGTGGTGGCCTTCGCCGCCTGCGGCGCCATGCTGAACCTGCTGGCCGTGCGCATCCGCGACCGGCGGAGCGAGGACGACGAAGAATGAAGTTCCTAAAAGGCCTGATCGTGACGGTGCTGCTCATCGCCTTCCTGTTCTCGATGGGCACCATCGCCCTGACGCTGTACGAGTACCGCGTGAGCGAACAGAGCTACGCGGACGCCGCCGAGCGCTTCGTCCTGGCCGCCGAACCCGCAGGGCCCGCCGTGCAGGAGGGGGAAGAAGAGACGCCGAGCGATGCCGGCGTATCCGCGGCGATCCCCAAGAAGCCGCATAAGATCGAGCTGGCTCCCTTCGCCGTGGACTTTGACGCCCTGCTCGAGGTGAACCCCGAGGTCACGGGCTGGCTCTACTGCGAGGACACGCAGATCAACTACCCCGTTCTGCAGGGCGAGGACAACGACCTGTACCTGCACCACCTCTACGACAAGAGCTACTGCTTCGGCGGCTCCCTGTTCGTGGAGGCCATGAACAAGCGTGACTTTCAGGATTACAACACGATCATCTACGGCCACAACATGCGCAACGGCTCCATGTTCGGCGGCCTGGATAAGTGGAAGAAGCAGGACTACTACGAGGAACATCCCGTGTTATGGCTGCTCACGCCTGAGCGGGACTACCGCATCGAGATCCTGGCGGCCTACACCACGGACGCCTACTCCGACGCCTACGTGATCATCGACGGAGAGGGCGATGTGCTGGACAGCTACCTGCAGGCCGCGCTGGATTCCTCCCTGATCGAGTGTCAGGCCCAGCCGGAGGCGGGCAGCCGCTACGTGCTGCTTTCCACCTGTTCCTATGCGTTCGACAACGCGCGCTTCGTCATCCACGGCCGCCTCGTGCCCGTGGACAGCGCGGGCGGCGCGTATAAAGAGCTCCCCTAGAAAAGGCATAAAAGGAGGCGGGACCCTTGAAATATAAGGCGTTTTGCGCCGCTTTTCTTGTCCTTTGCCTGCTGACCGGCTGCGTCGCGCAGGCGGGCGAAGCGACCCCTAAGACCACCCCGGACTCCGAGCTGCCGGAGTCGACCACGCCCACGGCGGCCTTCACCGGCAAGCCCTACCAGGCGCCGGAGCTGCTCACCTCCGCCTTCCACGGAAAGAAGGCCGCGGAGGGTGAGGTGGAGCTGGACGTTTCCGCCGTGAGCGAGGGATATGTGGCGGTCTCCGCCGCGTCCGGCTCGCGGCTCAAGTTCCAGGTGCTCAAGGACGACCAGACTTATACATACGACATCTCCTCCAAGGGGGAGCCGTCCGTCTTTCCGCTGCAGTGCGGGGACGGCAGCTACACCTTCCGCGTGATGGAGAACGTCGTGGAGACCAAGTACGCGCAGATGTACACCCAGGACGCCCAGGTCAAGCTGAAGGACGAGTTCCAGCCCTTCCTTCGGCCCAGCGACTACGTGCCCTACGACAAGGATTCCAAGTGCGTAAAGAAGGCGGCGGAGCTGGCAAAGAGCTGCGGCACGGCGCTGGACGTGGTGGGCGCGGTGTACGACTACATCTGCGACGCGGTCACCTATGACCGCCAAAAGGCGCAGAGCGTCAAGAGCGGCTACATGCCGGACCCGGACGAGACGATGAGCTCCGGCAAGGGCATCTGCTTTGATTACGCGGCGCTGGCGGCGGCCATGCTGCGCAGCCAGGGCATCCCCACGCGGATGATCTTCGGCTACGTCTCCCCGGACGACCTCTACCACGCCTGGAACATGTTCTACACCGAGGAAAGCGGCTGGGTCACCGTGGACTACAAGGTGTCCAAGGACCACTGGAACCGCTTGGACCTGACATTCTCCGCCAACGGCGCGGACGATTCCTTCATCGGCGACGGCGGCAATTACGCGGACGTCTACATTTATTGACGGGAACGGGTGAGCGAAGATGAGCAGAAAGCTGGACGAAATGGGCGTGAGCGCCTTCTGCGAGAGCGTGGGCATGCTCCTAGGCTCCGGCGTGCGCATGGACGAGGCCGTGGGCCTTCTGCGCCGCGAACACGGCGGCGGCGCGCTGGACGAGGCGCTCAAGACCATGGAGGAGCTGCTGGAGGGCGGCTCCAGCCTGGCGGACGCCATGGAAAAGACGGGCGCCTTCCCGGCGTACGCCCTCAAGATGACCAGGGCCGGCGAGCGGGCCGGGCGGCTGGAGGACGTGCTTCTGCGCCTGGGCCGCTACTACGCGGACCAAAAGACCATCGGGGAGAAGCTCAAGAACGCGGTGACCTACCCCGCGGCGATGCTGGCGCTCATCATCGTGGTGCTGGCGGCGCTGCTGGCGATGGTCCTGCCCGCCTTCACCGACGTGTACGACAGCCTGACCGGCAGCCTGGCGTCCTCCGCCTACGGCTACATCCGCTGGGCTTACGGCGTGTGCATCTTCGCCCTGGCGGTGATGGGCGTCCTGGCCGTGGGCCTGATCGTGGGCATGATCCTCTGGAAGAAGAACAAGTCCCTGGTGGAGGGCCTGCTCCTGCGCGTGCCCATCAGCCGCGCGATCTTAGAGAGCATGGGCCTGTTCCGCTTTACCTCCGCCCTGGCCACGTTCTTATCCAGCGGCGAATCGCAGGATATGGCGGTTTTGGACAGCCTGGAAATGGTGGACTGCACCTCGGTGGAGAACAAGATCAAGCAGTGTATACGGCAGATGGAGGAGGGCCACAGCTTCGCCACGGCCTCCTCCGATGCGGAGCTGCTGGAGCCCGTCTACGCCCGCATGCTGCTGGCTGGCGAGCGCAGCGGCGGCCTGGAACAGGCGCTGGAGCGCCTGACGGGCCTGCTGGAGGAGGAATGCGGCGCCAAGGTGGACCGCCTGGTCGCCGTGGTGGACCCGCTGCTCTCCGGCGTGCTGATGCTGACGGTGGGCATGTCGCTGCTCAGCGTGATGCTGCCGCTGGTGGGCATGATGAACGCCATCGGGTAGGAACCGACTTAAGTGTCTGGATGCGGAGCAGAGACGCTGGCTGCGGGAAGCGCGGACAAGGACCTGCCCTGCGGAGCTAACGAGCTTGCCCCCCATCAAACGCCCAGGGAACATAAGAGAGGGAAAGACATGTATTCGGACGTGCCAAGGAAGCGCTGGCCCTACGTGGTGGGCGGCCTGCTGGCGGCGCTGCTGGTCGCGGCGGGCTGCCGGGCGGCCTTCTCCACGGGGGAAAACGTGGACGAGGAGGGCGCGGAGGCCATCGCGGAGGCGGTGCGCCGCAGCGCGCTGCAATGCTACGTGGTGGAGGGCGTGTACCCGCCGGACCTGGAATATCTGCAGGAGCATTACGGCCTGCGCGTCAACACCGCGGACTATTACGTGATCTACGACAGCTTCGCGTCGAACCTGCCCCCGGACGTGCGGGTGACGAACAGAAAATAAAGGGAGAGGAGGGGGCTGCATGCGGCACAATGGCACCGGCATTTCCGCCATGGGCGTGGCGGCGCTGTTCATGGCCGGCTTTTTTCTGCTGGTCATCTTCGGCGCGCGCACCTATCAGGACGCCGCGGCCCTGCAGAGCGGCCACAACGAGCGCCGGGCCCTGCTCTCCTATCTGAGCGTGTGCGTCAAGGGCAGCGACACCACCGGCGGCGTCCAGCTGCGTGAGGAGGACGGCCCCCTGCTGGTGCTGGCCGACGGCTCCGGCTACGGCCTGTTCATCTACCAGCGGGACGGCAAACTGATGGAGGAATACAGCGCCGTGGACGCGCAGCCCGACCCGAGAAACGCCTCCGTCCTGGGGGAGACGGACGTCTTCTCCGTGGAGGAGGTCCGGCCCGGGACGCTCCGCATCGAGACGGACGCGGGCAAGACGCTGCTGAAACTGCGCAGCGCGGAGGCGGAACCATGAAGGCAAGGGACACCGCGTTTTATCTGGAGGCCCTGGCCCTGATCGCGGCCTTTTTGACCGTGCTGCTCGTACTGACCCAGGTCTTCGGCCTGGCCCGGTCCTTGAGCCGCCGCGCGGGCGACCTGAACGCCGCGGTGGACCTGGCGGCCCGCGCCGCCGAGGCGGTGGCCGCGGCGGACTCGCTGGAGGACTTGGGGTCCCTGCTGAACGAGGACGGCGGGGCGGATATCCGGGACGGGCATCTGGAATTGACCGAAGGCGGCCTGCACGCCCGCGTGAGCTGGGAGCCGGAGGGCAGCCTAATCCGCAGCCGCATCGACGTGGACAGGGACGGCGCGCTCCTCTACTCGCTGGAGACGGCCTCCCAAAAGGAGGTGTCGCCATGAACCGCGCGCCCATCCGCTTAGGCCCCATGGCGCTGCTGCTGGCGGTGATCGCCACCTGCTTGAGCGTCCTGGCCATTTTAGCCTTTTCCACCGCGCGGGCGGACCTGTCGCTGGCCGAGCGCTACGCCGGGACGGTCTGGACCCGCTATGAGCTGGAGAAACAGGGCATGGAGTTCCTCAAGGACGCGGGCCCGGGCGCAGAGGCCGAGTTCGAGGAGGACGGCATGACGCTGCGCGTGGCCCTGGACGGGGACGGGAACGTCTGCCGCTGGACCATGGAAAAGGCCTGGCAGCAAAACGACACGATCGAGGACCTCTGGTCCGGAGAATAAGGAGGAAAACTATGGACCTCAACGCCGTATTGCAGGATGCGATCGACCGCAGCGCCTCGGACATCTTCCTGGTGGCCGGGCTTCCCGTGACGCTCAAGAGCCACGGCAGGCAAGTCCGCACGGACGGCCCCCGCCTGCTGCCCGACGGCATACAGGCGCTGGTCGAACAGATCTACTCGTCCTGCGGCCGGACGCGGGCCAACCTGGACGCCGGCGCGGACGACGACTTTTCCTTCTCCGTCTCGCATCTAGGGAGATTCCGCGTCAACGTGTTTAGGCAGAGGGGTTCCCTGGCCGCCGTCATCCGCGTGATCCATTTCGGCCTGCCCGACCCCGCGGAGCTGGGCATCCCCGAGACGGTCCTGTCCATGGCGGACAACAAGCGGGGCCTTCTGCTCATCACGGGCGCTGCGGGCACGGGCAAGTCCACCACGCTGGCCTGCATGATCGACCGCATCAACCGCACCCGGGACTGCCACGTGATCACCATGGAGGACCCCATCGAGTACATCCATAGGCACGAGAAGGCCATCGTCTCCCAGAGGGAGATCTCCATCGACACGCCGGGCTATCTGGACGCCCTGCGCTCCGCCCTGCGCGAGAGCCCCGACGTGATCCTGCTGGGCGAGATGCGCGATTACGACACCATCTCCGCGGCCATGACCGCCGCCGAGACCGGCGTTCTGCTCATGAGCACGCTGCACACCAGCAGCGCCGCCAACACCATCAGCCGCATACTGGACGTGTTCCCCGCCGCCCAACAGCAGCAGGTGAAGATCCAGCTGGCCCAGATCCTGCGCGGCGTGGTCTGCCAGCAGCTGGTGCCCAGCACCGACGGCGGCCTGGTGCCCGCCTTTGAGATCCTCAAGTCCACACCCGCCATCCAGAACATGATCCGCGAGGACAAGCTGCACCAGCTGGATTCCGCCATGCAGGCGGGCGCCAGCGAGGGCATGTGCACCATGGACAACAGCCTGCTCAAGCTCTACCGCGAGGGCAGGATCACCAAGGACACCGCGCTGGTCTCCTGCATCCACTACGACATCATGCAGAAGCGGCTGGCGATCTGAAAGACATAAAAACCAACGGGCGCGCAAGGGTTTTACTTGCGCGCCTTTTGTCTGCCCTTCGGGGGGCAATACGGTTTTCCCTAAAAGGAAGGTCTTTACTTCCCCGGGCGAAGATGGTAAGATAGGGGCGGATGCCGAATGGGGGAGCTTCCCCTTTCGTGTTCCTCCCGGGCCCGGGAAAGTCGAAAAACTGCATAGTCGGTCGGTGCCTTTGACCGCGAAAACGCGGGGCCAAAGGGTAAAAGGGAAACAGGTGGAAATCCTGTACGATCTCGTCACTGTGATGGGGGAGCAAAGGGCGTTGCGCCGCTTTTTCAGGTGCAGCCACTGACGGCAAACGCCGTTGGGAAGGCCGCCCGCTGCGTCGATCCTTCAGCCAGGAAACCTGCCGGTCCGATGGTACGGGGGCTTCACGCATCCCCGGCGCTTCGCCGGAGAGAAAAAAGCCCCAGGCTACGAGGAATTGGCCGTACCGTTTCCGGCGCTTCCGGCATGCTCCGCATAAAAGGAAGGGCCTGGTCACGTGTTGCCTTTTGTCCTTGTGGATGAAGGGCATTTTTTAATGCCCCAGAGACGCTTCCCGAATTTTGAAGAAGAAGGAGAAACGCATCAATGAAGATCAAGAGGTTTTTGTCCGCCCTGCTCATACTGCCCCTGCTGCTGGGCCTTTCCGCCTGCGTGGAGAGCCCAAGCGAAAAACCGGCGGAGGAGCCCGTCAGCGCCGACAACGCGCAGGCGGGTGAAGAACCCCAGACGGACGAGAACTACGAGACGGGCGACGCCTCCCTGGACGACCCCCGCAACGGGGACGACATCGGCGAGGACGAGCTGCTGGTGGTCAGCTTCGGCACCAGCTACAACGACAACCGCCGCCTGAGCATCGGGGCCATCGAGGCGGCGCTGGCGGAGGCCTTCCCAGATTGGAGCGTGCGCCGCGCCTTCACCAGCCAAATCATCATCGACCACGTGAAGAGCCGAGACGGCGAGGTCATCGACAACGTGGGCGAGGCCCTGCAGCGCGCCGTGGACAACGGCGTCAAGCGCCTGGTGGTGCAGCCCACGCACCTCATGCACGGCTACGAGTACACCGACCTGGTGAAGGAGCTGGACAAGTACGCCGCCTCCTTCGAGACCGTCTCCGTGGGCGAGCCGCTGCTAAGTTCCGATGCGGACTTCGCCGCTGTGGCCGGGGCGGTCATGGAGGACAACGCCGAGTTTGACGACGAGAGGACCGCGGTCTGTCTGATGGGCCACGGCACCTCCGCGGATTCCAACGGCGTCTACGAGAAGATGCAGGGCGTTCTGCGGGAGAAGGGCTTCGACCGCTGCTTCGTGGGCACCGTGGAGGCGACGCCCACGCTGGAGGACGTGCTGGCGGCGGTCAAGGCTGGCGGCCTTGAGCGCGTGGTCTTGCAGCCCCTCATGATCGTGGCGGGCGACCACGCCAACAACGACATGGCCGGCGACGAGGAGGGCAGCTGGAAGCGCGCCTTCGAGGACGCGGGCTTTGAGACCGTCTGCCGCCTGCGCGGCATGGGCGAGATGGAGGACGTGCAGGCCCTGTTCGTGGAGCACGCCCGCGCCGCCATGGACGCCCTGGCCGCGCCGGAAACGACCGATGACGAAGGGGAGGAAGCGCCGGAAACGCTGGCGGCCGTGGACGGCTCTAAGGTCGCGGACGGGGAGTACGACATCAGCGTGGACTCCAGCTCCTCCATGTTCAAGGTGGTCTCCTGCCGTCTGACCGTCCAGGACGGGCAGATGCGCGCGGTGCTGACGCTGAGCGGCACGGGCTACTCGCATTTATTCCTGGGCACGGCGGAAAAGGCCGAGGCCGCGCCGGAGGAAGAGACGATCCCCTTCGTGGAGGATGAAAGCGGCGCCTACACGTTCGAGCTGCCCGTTCCGGCGCTGAACACGCCGGTATCCGTGGCGGCCTTCAGCAAGAAGAAGCAGATCTGGTACGACCGCGAGCTGGTGTTCCGGGCGGACAGCCTGCCCGAAGGCGCGCTGACGGAGGACGCCGTGATCGGGCAGTCCCTTAAGCTCCCGGACGGCGAGTACCAGGTGCAGGTGGAGCTTTCCGGCGGCTCCGGCAAGGCGGGCGTGGAGAGCCCCGCGCTTATGACCGTGAAGGGCGGCGAGCCTACCCTGCTGCTCGTTTGGAGCAGCCCCAACTACGACTACATGAAGCTGGAGGGCGTCCGCTACGACCCCGTGAACGAGGGCGGCAACTCCGCCTTTGAGATCCCCGTCCCGGCCTTCGACTGCGAGCTGCCCATCGTGGCCGACACCGTGGCCATGAGCAAGCCCCACGAGGTGGAGTACGTGCTGAAGGTCAGCTCCGCCGGGCTGCCCAGACCGTGAGGGCGGCCCGGATACTCGCCGCGCTTTTATGCCTGCTCCTGCTCGTTTCCTGCGCGCAGGGGCAGGTGAGCGGCGATAATGGGGAAAAGGGCGGACTGCCGGAGGCGGGCCTTCCCTCCACGGGGAAGCTGCCCCTGTCCTATGCCACGCAGTTCGCCGTGGAGCATTTGGAAGGCGGGGCCGAGCTCGTGACCATCGGCGGGAAGGAGCGCTTCCTGCTGCTGCCACAGGGCGTGGAAGCCCCGGCAGGGCTGCCGGAGGATGTGCGCGTGCTGCGGGGGCCCTTTGAGAACATCTACCTGGCCGCCTCCTCTGCGATGGACTTCTTCCGCGCGCTAAACGAGCTTGACAGGGTGCGCTTTACCAGCACCACACAGGAGAACTGGGCGGGCATGCCGGAGGTGCTGGAGAAGCTGAACGCGGGCTCCATGTACTATGTGGGCAAGTATTCCGCGCCCGACTACGAGGCGCTGCTGGAGGGCGATACGGACATCGCCATCGAGTCCACCATGATCGGCCACAGCCCCAAGGTCCGCGAGAGCATCGAGGGGCTGGACATCCCCGTGCTGGTGGAGCGCTCCAGCTACGAGCCGCACCCGCTGGGCCGCCTGGAGTGGATCAAGCTCTACGGCCTGCTGACGGGCAAACTGGAGGAGGCCGAGGCCTTCTTCGATCGGGAGCTGGAAAAATTGTCGGGCATCCTTGACGAAGCGGCGGACGCAGACGGCCCCACGGCGGCCTATTTCTCCTTAAACGCCGCGGGCTCGGTCACCGTGCGCAAGCCGGGGGACTACATCGCCCGCACGTTGGAGCTGGCGGGGGGAAGATACATCTTCTCCGATCTGCCCGGCGCGGACGAGAACGACCTCTCCACGCTCAACATGCAGGCGGAGGCCTTCTACGCCGGGGCGAAGGACGCGGAGCTGCTCATCTACAACAGCACCATCGAAAAGGAGCTGTTCACCCTGGACGAGCTGCTGGAGAAGGGCGACTGGCTGGCCGACTTCCGCGCCGTCAGGGAGGGGCGCGTCTGGTGCACCTCCAAGGACATGTTCCAGCAGGTGACGGGCCTGACCGACATACTGCTGGACTTCCACAGCATCATCGAGGACCCGGACGTGGACGATGCACAGCTGCGCTACCTGCACAGGCTGCGCTGAGAAGGCGAAAGAGGCCGGTATTTGAACCAAACGAAAGGAGGCAAACGGACATGGAGAAAAGAAGGTACGCGGCGGGCTATGCGCTGCTCTGCCTGCTCGTGCTCGCCCTCATGGCTGTGAACCTCCTGGTGGGCAGCGTGCCGATCCCGGCGGGCGAGCTCCTGCCCGCCCTGCTGCGCCCCTCCGGCGGCGGCGACGCGGCGGCCATCCTCTGGCGGATGCGTTTGCCCCGGCTGCTGGCGGCCGCGCTGCTGGGCGGGGCGCTGTCCCTCTCCGGCCTGCTGTTGCAGAGCTTCTTCAACAACCCCATCGCCGGGCCCTTCGTGCTGGGCATCTCCTCCGGGGCCAAGCTCACCGTGGCGCTGACGATGATCCTCTGCCTGCGCTGGGGCATGAATTTAAGCTCCACGGCCCTGATCGCGGCGGCCTTCGCGGGCGCGCTGCTCTCCATGGGCTTCATCCTGCTGGTCTCCGGCCGCGTGCGGCGCATGAGCGTGCTCATCATCTGCGGCGTGATGATCGGCTACATCTGCTCGGCGGCCACCGACTTCGCCGTGACCTTCGCGGACGAGAGCAACATCGTGAACCTGCACGACTGGTCCTTGGGCAGCTTCTCCGGCACCGGCTGGGCCTCCGTGCGGGCCATGACGCCGGTGGTGCTGCTGGGGCTGCTCTTTGCCGTGCTCCTCTCCAAGCCCATGGGCGCCTACGCTTTGGGCGAGAGCTACGCCGCCAGCGTGGGGGTAAACCTGCGGCTTTTCCGCGTGAAGCTCATCCTGCTGTCCAGCTTGCTTTCCGCCTGCGTCACCGCCTTCGCCGGGCCCATCTCCTTCGTGGGCATCGCCGTGCCGCACCTGGTCAAGAGCCTGTTCCGCACATCGCGGCCGCTGGTGGTGATCCCCGCCGCGTTCTTGGGCGGCGCGGCCTTCTGCCTGTTCTGCGACCTCATCGCCCGCACGGCCTTCGCGCCGACGGAGGTCAGCATCAGCTCCGTGACGGCGGTGTTCGGCGCGCCGGTGGTCATCTACCTGCTGCTGCGCCGCCAGAGGGAGGGCCGAAATGGATAAGCTGCTGGAACTCAAGGCCCTTTCCGTCGGCTACCGCCGCCGCGCGGTGGTGGGGGACGCTTCCCTGGAACTTGCCCCCGGCCAGATCTTGAGCCTCATCGGCCCCAACGGCGCGGGCAAGTCCACGCTGCTCAAGACCATCGCCCGGCAGCTTTCGCCCCTCTCCGGCGCGGCGTATCTGGACGGGCGGGAACTTTCCCAAATGCCGGAAAAGGAGAGCGCGCGGGCGCTGTCCATCCTGCTCACGCACAGGCCCTCGCCGGAGCTCATGCGCTGCCGTGACGTGGTGGCCGCGGGCCGCTACCCCTACACGGGCCGACTGGGGATCTTGTCCAGGGAGGACGAGCGCGAGGTGGAGCGCGCCATGGAGCTGGTGGGCGTGACCTCCCTGGCGGAGCAGGACTTCACCCGCGTCAGCGACGGCGAGCGGCAGCTGGTGATGCTGGCCCGCGCCGTGTGCCAGAGGCCCCGCCTGCTGGTGCTGGACGAGCCCACCTCCTTTCTGGACATACGGCACAAGCTGGCGCTGCTCTCGGTGTTAAAGACGCTGGCGCAGGAGGAAGGGCTCGCGGTGCTCATGTCCCTGCACGAGCTGGACCTGGCCGCGAAGGTCTCCGACCTGGTGGCCTGCGTCTCCTTCGGCCGCATCGACCGCGTGGGCCCGCCGGAGGCCGTCCTTTCCGGCGAGTACATCCAGAAGGTGTACGGCGTGCAGGCGGGCGCGTGGAACGAGGCCTTCGGCTCCCCGGAGCTGGAGAGGCCGAAGGGCGAGCCGCGCCTGTTCGTGATCGGCGGCGGGGGCGGCGGCATCCCCGTCTATCGCAGGCTGCAGCGGCAGGGCGTGCCCTTCTACGCGGGCGTTTTGCACGAGAACGACGTGGAGACCCCCGTGGCCCGCGCACTGGCCGCCCGCGTCGTGCTGGCGCGCGCCTTTGCGCCCATCGGGGAGGAGGAGCTGGCCGAGGCCGAGGCGCTCCTAAAGGCCTGCGAGCGGGCGCTGTGCTGCGTCACCGCCTTCGGCCCTATGAACGAGGGAAACCGCCGCCTGCTGGCGCTGGCCGAGGAAAGGGGCGTGCTTGAGCGTGTTTGAGCACTATATCCGCAGCGGGCAGAGGCTTTTGCGCTGCGGCTTCACCACCGGCACCTGCGCGGCGCTGGCCACCCAGGGCGCGGTGGCGCTGCTGCTGGGGGGAGACGCCCCGTCGGCGCTGGAGCTTGTGACACCCAAGGGCCTGCCCGTGCAGGTGGAGCCGGAGTTCTGCCGGATGGAGGGGGAGACGGCGGTCTGCGCGGTGCGCAAGGACGCCGGGGACGACTCGGACGTGACGGACGGGCTGCTGGTCGTTTCCCGCGTGCGCAGACGGGCGGATGGGCAGATCGTCTTGGACGGCGGCGAGGGCGTGGGCCGCGTGACGCTGCCGGGCCTGGACCAGCCCGTGGGCGCGGCGGCCATCAACCGCGTGCCCCGGCGGATGATTCTGGAGGAGGCCGAAAAGGCCTGCCGGAAGGCGGGATACGCGGGCGGACTTGCCATCCTCATCTGCATTCCCGGCGGGGAGGAGGTCGCGCAGAAGACGTTCAACCCCCGTCTGGGCGTGGAGGGCGGCCTCTCGATCTTAGGCACCAGCGGCATCGTGGAGCCCATGAGCGAGCAGGCCCTGATCGACACCATCGACCTGGAGCTGCGCCAGACCGCCGCCCGCTCCCGCCGCGTGCTGCTGGCGCCCGGCAATTTGGGCGAGGACTACATCCGCGCGCAGGGCTGGGACCGTCTGGCCCCGGTGGTCAAGTGCTCCAACTTCATCGGGGACGCGCTGGACAGCGCCGCAAGCTGCGGCCTTTCTGAGGTTCTGCTGGTGGGCCACGCGGGCAAGCTCGTGAAGCTGGCGGCGGGGGTCATGAACACCCACTCCCGCTACGCGGACGGCCGCGCGGAGGTGCTCTGCGCCTACGCGGCGCTGAAAGGCGCGGACAGGGAGCTCTGCCGCCACATCATGGAGAGCGTCACCGTGGACGCGGCGCTGGATGCGCTGGCGGAGAAGGGGCTGAAAACCGAGGTCTGCTTAAGCGTGACGGAGGCGGCGCAGAGGGCGCTGGAGCGGCGCGCGGGTGGGGCCTTCGCCGTGGGCGTCGTGCTGTTCTCAAACCGGCACGGCCTGCTGGGCGTAAGCGGCGAGGCCAAACGCATCTTGAACGAATGGACAGAGCGCGAGGGGGAGGAGAAGGTATGATCCACTTTGTCGGGGCCGGGCCCGGAGCGCCGGACCTCATCACGCTGCGCGGCGCGGAGCTGCTGCGCCGCGCCGACGTGCTCATCTACGCAGGGAGCCTGGTGAGCCCCGCCTTATTGGGCTATGTGAAGGAGGGCTGCCGCGCCTACAACAGCGCGTACCTGACGCTTGAACAGGTGCTGGATATACTCAAGGAGGCCGAGCGGGCGGGGCTGGAAAGCGTGCGCCTGCACAGCGGCGACCCCAGCATCTACGGGGCTATCCGGGAGCAGATGGACGCGCTGGACGGCCTGCACCTCCCCTACGACGTGACGCCCGGCGTTTCCAGCCTCTGCGGGGCGGCGGCGGCGCTGCCCGCCGAGTACACGCTGCCCGGCGTCAGCCAGACGCTGATCGTCACCCGCCTGGCCGGGCGCACCCCCGTGCCGGAAAGGGAAGCGCTGTCCCTGCTGGCCGCCCACGGGGCATCCATGGCCATCTTCCTCTCCGCGGGGATGCTGGACGGGGTGCAGAGCGCGCTGCTCAAAGGCGCGTACACGGAAAGCACGCCGGCGGCCATCGTGTACAAGGCCAGCTGGCCGGAGGAGCGCGTGCTCCGCTGCACCGTGGGCACGCTGGCAGGCTGCGGGGCGGAGGCGGGCATCCGCAGTTCCGCGCTCATTCTGGTGGGGGATTTTCTGGGGGAAAACAAGCAGCGCAGCCGCCTCTACGACCCCGCCTTCACCACGGGCTTCCGGAAGGGGGAGCCCTGATGGAGCTGTACTACCTCTGCTTCAGCGACGCGGGCGAGAAGCTGGCGGCCCGGCTCGCCGCCGCGCTGGGCGGGCAGGCGGAGCGCTGCGGGCGGCCCCACTCGCTTCATGAGTGGACGGAGGCGCATTTTCAGAAAGGCGCGGGGCTTATCTTCGTGGGCGCGGCGGGCATCGCGGTGCGCGCCGTGGCGCCCTTTGTCAGGGACAAGGCGTCCGACCCTGCGGTCGTGGCCGTGGACGAAGGCGCGCACTTCGCCGTCCCGCTGCTCAGCGGCCACCTGGGCGGGGCCAACGACCTGGCGCGGGCCGTCGCGCGGACCTGCGGGGCCGTGGCCGCCGTCACCACCGCCACGGACGTGCGGGACGTGTTCGCCGTGGACGCCTGGGCCCGCCGCCAGGGCTGCGCGGTGAAGGATGCCGCCGGGATCAAGGCGGTCTCCGCGGCCCTGCTGGCCGGGCGGGGGATCCGGCTGCGCAGCGAGTTCCCAATTGATGGAGAGCCGCCCGCGGGGGTTACGCTCGCGGAGGACAGGAATGCGGACGTGACCGTCGGCATCCACAGGGAGAAGTGCGGCGGGCTGCACGTCGTGCCGCGCATCGTCGTGCTGGGCGTGGGCTGCCGCGCGGGCATCCCGCAGGAGGCGCTGGAAGCGGCCCTGCGCGAGACCCTTTCTGCAAGCGGCATAGACGAAGCGGCCATCCGCTGCGCCGCCAGCATCGACAAAAAGGCGGAGGAGCCGGGGCTGTTGGCCTTCTGCGCCGCCCACGGCTGGCGGCTTGCGACCTACCCGGCCGAAAGGCTGGCAGAAGTGCGGGGGGACTTCACCGCCTCGGACTTCGTGCGCCGGACAGTGGGCGTGGACAACGTGTGCGAGCGCGCCGCCGTGCTCTGCTCAGGCGGCGGGCTGCTGTGCAAAAAGACCGCCCTGCACGGCGTGACGACGGCGCTGGCCGCCGCGCCCTGCGGGCTCGATTGGAGGTGGCGGGATGGGTAAGCTGTTCGTGGTGGGCTTAGGCCCCGGCGACCGAAAGCGCATGACGAACGAGGCGGTGCGGGCGTTGGACGTTTCGGATGTGCTGTGCGGCTACACGACGTATCTGGACCTGGTGCGGCCGGACTGGCCGGACAAGGAGTACGTCTCCACCCCCATGCGCGCGGAGATCGAGCGCTGCCGAAAGGCCTTGGAGCTGGCCGAACAGGGAAAGACCGTGGCGATGGTGTGCAGCGGGGACGCGGGCGTCTACGGCATGGCCGGGCCCATCTTGGAGCTGGCGGAGGAATACCCGCGCGCGGAGGTCGCGGTGGTCCCGGGCGTCACGGCGGCCCTGTCCGGCGCGGCGCTGCTGGGCGCGCCGCTGGGGCACGACTTTATGGTCCTGTCCCTCTCCGACCTGCTCACCCCCTGGGAGCTGATCGAGCGGCGGCTGCGGGCCGCGGCGCTGGGCGACCTGGCGCTGGCGGTCTACAACCCCGGCTCCCACAAGCGGCGGGACTACCTGAAAAAGGCCTGCGACGTGCTGATGGATGCGGGCAAGTCTAAAGACACCGCCTGCGGCCTTGCGCGCAATATCGGCCGGGAGGGGGAGGAAACGCAGCTGCTGACGCTTTCCCAGCTGCGTCAAGCGGAGGCGGACATGTTCATCACCGTGTTCATCGGCAATTCCCAGACCCGCTTTTTAGGCGGGAAGCTGGTCACGCCCAGGGGGTATACAAGATGAGCCGCGTCGTCGTGTTCGCGGGCACCACGGAGGGGCGGCTGCTGTCCTATCGGCTGGCGGACCTGGGCGCGGAGGTGCTTGTCTGTGTGGCCACCGAGTACGGCCGCGAGGAGCAGGGCGAGCACCCCGGCGTGACCGTCCGCGCGGGGCGTCTGGAGGCGGAGGCGATGGCCGCCCTTTTGCAAGGCACGGCGGCGGCCGTGGACGCCACGCACCCCTACGCCGCGCAGGCGAGCGTCAACATCCGCAAAGCGGCTAAGCGGGCGGGCGTTCCCTATCTGCGCCTGCTCCGCAAGGAAAGCCCGCTGCCCGCGGGGAGCGTGCAGGTGCAGAGCGCGGAGGAAGCCGCGGCGTATTTGCAGGGCAGGGAAGGCAGCGTGCTCTTGACCTGCGGGGCCAAGGAGCTGGCCGCCTTTGCCCCTTTGGAGAAGGAAAGGCTCTACCCGCGGGTGCTGCCCTCTGTGGAGAGTTTGGAGGCCTGCCTTGCGGCGGGCATCCCCAAGCGGAACATCATCGCCATGCAGGGCCCCTTTTCCGTGGAGCTGAACTTGGCCCTGCTCCGGCAGTTTTCCGTGCGCTTTCTGGTCACCAAGGACGGCGGCGCGGCCGGGGGCTTCCCGGAAAAGGCGGAGGCCGCAAGGAAAGCGGGCGCGCAGCTGGTGGTGATCGCAAGGCCCAGGGACGGCGGGCTGGACGGGGAAGAAGTGCTTAAGCGCTTGAAGGAGTTGTTGTAAGGAATGAAGGCGTATCTGATCGGCCTGGGCGCGGGGCCCACGGAAGGGCGGACGGCGCAGGCGGAGACCGCCCTGCAGGAGGCCCGCCTGTTCGTGGGCGCGTCCCGCCTGCTGGACTGCCTGCCGGAAACGCTTGTGGGTGCGCGCGTGGCTGCCGTCGATCCCAAAAAGGTGCTGGAGGCGCTGGAAGCGGGCGGGGCAGAGACGGCGGCGGTGCTGCTCAGCGGCGACAGCGGCTTTTACTCCGGCGCAAGGCGGCTGCTGCCCCTGCTGGAGGAAAGGGGTATTGAGGTGGAGCTGCTGCCGGGCCTGTCCTGCGTGCAGCTGCTGGCCGCGTATCTCAAGGCCCCCTGGCAGGACTGGCAGCTGGTCTCGGCCCACGGCGTGGACTGCGACCCGGTGGCGGAAGTTTTGTGCGGGCGGGAAACCTTCTTCCTGACCGGCGGGACGAATACCCCGGCGGCGCTCTGCGCCCGCCTGGCCCGGGCGGGCCTGGGAGAGCTGCCCGTGACCGTGGGCGAGGAGCTGGGTCTGCCGGGCGAAAAGATCAGCCGCGGCACGGCGGAGGAGATGGCCGAAGGGGAGTTCGCGCCCTTGAGCGTGCTGCTGACCGGGAAGGCGCCCCTCGGCCCTCGGCGCACGCCCGGCTGGCCGGATGAGTGGTTCCTGCGGGACCAAACACCCATGACCAAGCGCATGGTGCGCGCCTGCGCCCTGTCCCTGCTGGGCGTCACACGCGAGGATGTGTGCTGGGACGTGGGCGCGGGCACGGGCAGCGTCAGCGTGGAGCTGGCGGCGCTGTGCCGCTCCGTCTGGGCGGTGGAAAGGGACGAAGAAGCCTTTAAGCTGCTCATGAGAAACCGGGAGCGCTTCTGCGCCTGGAATTTGCAGACCGTAAAGGGGCATGCCCCGGAGGCGCTGGAAGACCTGCCCGCGCCGGACGCGGCCTTCATCGGCGGCAGCGGCGGGGAGCTCCCCGCCATCGTGGAGGCGGTTTTAAGCAAGAACCCCGCGGCGCGGCTGTGCATCAGCGCCATATCGCTGGAAACGCTGGAGCTGGCAAGGCGCGCGCTGCGGGATAGAGGCATAGAACCGACCGTCACACAGGTCGCGGTGAGCCGGGACAGGGCCGCGGGCGGGCTGCACCTGCTGCTGGCGAACAACCCGGTGTTCCTGATCGCGGGGAACTGCCCATGATCCAGCTGATGCTCGTCTCCGCTGCCTCCGGCGGCGGCAAGACCATGATGACCTGCGCGCTCCTGCGGGCCCTTTCCCGCCGGGGGCTTTCGCCCTGCGCCTTCAAGTGCGGGCCGGACTACATAGACCCCATGTACCACCGGGCGGCCCTGGGGGCCGAGAGCCGCAATTTGGACTTATTTCTCTCGGACGAGGGCACGCTGCGCTTGCTCTACGCCCGGCACGTTCGGGGCAGGGGCGCGGCGGTGTGCGAGGGCGTGATGGGCTACTACGACGGCCTGGGCGGCGTGAGCGATGCGGCCAGCTCCTACCACGTGGCGCGGACGCTGGGCATCCCGGCCCTGCTGGTGCTGCGGCCCGGCGGCAGCGCTTTAACGCTGGCGGCGCAGCTGCGCGGGCTCATCGGCTTCCGGCAACCCTCCTGCCTTGCGGGCATACTGCTCAGCGACTGCAGCCCCTCCTTGTGCCGCTCTTTAGGCCCGATGCTGGAAAAGGAAACGGGCCTGCCCGTGCTGGGCTGCCTGCCGCGCCTGCCGGAGGCGCAGATCGCCAGCCGCCATCTGGGCCTTCTGACCGCTGCGGAGACGGCCGACCTGCAGGCCCGCTTCGACCGCCTGGCCGACGCGCTGGAGGAGAACGCGGACATTGACCGCCTGCTGGCCCTCTGCGAATATCCCGCGCCCGACTGCGCAGAGCCCGCCGCGCCGCCGCCCGTGCGCGCGCGCATCGCCGTGGCGCGGGACGAGGCCTTCTGCTTTGCCTACGACGAGACGTTTGAGGCCCTGCGCCTTTGCGGCGCGGAGGCCGTGCCCTTCAGCCCCCTGCGGGACGAAAAACTGCCATCCGGCGTGGGCGGGCTGTACCTGCCCGGCGGCTACCCGGAGCTGCACGCGCGTCAGCTGGCGGAGAACCTCTCCATGCGGGAGAGCGTCCGCGCGGCCGTGCGGAACGGCCTGCCCGCCGTGGCGGAGTGCGGCGGCTTTTTGTACCTGGGACAGGCGCTGCGGGACGCGGAAGGCAAGGCCTGGCCCATGGCCGGCTGCCTGCCGGGCGAAGGGGCGCAGAGAAAGTCGCTGGTGCGCTTTGGCTACGCGCGCATGACCGCCGAAAAGGACGGCCTGCTGCTTAACAAGGGGCAGAGCGTGCCCGTCCACTCCTTCCACCGCTGGGACAGCGACCAAATTGGAGAGGACTTCTCCCTTGAAAAGCCCTTGACGGGCCGCGCGTGGCGGGAGGGCGTCTCCACGCCGACGCTGCATGCCGCCTTTCCCCATCTGTATTTCGCCGGTTCGCCCGCGCTGGCAGAGCGCTTCGCGGACCGGGCCGAGGAGGCCGGACGATGATGACGCAGATTTACCCCGCCGACGAGAAGGCCCGCCTGGCCGCCCGCGGCCGCTGGAACAGCCTTGCCCATCCGCTGGGCGGGCTGGGCCTTCTGGAGAGCGCCGTCGAGGACATCGCCGCCCTGACGGGCGCTTGGGAGGTGGAGCTGGAGCCCCGCACGCTGCTGGTGTTCTGCGGCGACAGCGGCGTGGTGGCCCGGGGCGTCACCCAGACCGGCAGCGACGTGACGGCCGTGGTGGCCCGCAACCTGGCCCGCGGCAGCTCCACGGTGAGCCCCATGGCGGCCCTGGCCCGCTGCCGGGTTCTGCCCGTCGATATGGGCATCCGCGACTTTGACGGCTTTCCCGGCGTTGAAAACAGGCGGGTGCGCAACGGCGCGGGGGACATCTCCGTGGGCCCCGCGATGACCCGTCAGGAGGCGGAGACCGCCATCCGTGTTGGCATAGAGCTGGCGCAAAGGGAGAAGGAGCGGGGAACGCGCCTTCTGGCCGCCGGGGAGATGGGCATCGGCAACACCACCGCCACCGCCGCCGTGACCGCCGCCCTGCTGGGCCTGCCCGCGCAGAAGGTCACGGGCCGAGGCGCGGGGCTCTCCGACGAGGCCCTGAAGAGGAAGGTGGCCGTGGTGGAAAAGGCGCTGGACAAAAACGCGCCGAACGTATGCGACCCCGTGGACGTGCTTGCGAAGGTGGGCTGCCTGGAGCTGGCGGGGCTGTGCGGCCTGTTTTTGGGCGGCGCGCTTGCCCGCGTGCCCGTGCTCCTGGACGGCGCGGTCACGGCGGCGGCGGCCCTGTGCGCCCTGCGGCTGGCCCCGCGGGCCGAGATCGCCCTGTTCGCCTCCCACGTGTCCGCCGAGCCTTCGGGCCGCCTGCTTCTGGAGGCGCTGGGCAAAAAGCCCCTGATCGACGCAGGGATGCGCTTGGGCGAGGGCACCGGCGCGGTGGCGGCCATGCCCCTGTTGGACATGGCGCTGGCGGTGTACAAGGGCGGCTCGACGTTCGCGGACTACGGCATCCGGCCCTACGTGCCGCAGGGAGGGAAGACATGCTGACGCTCGTGATCGGCGGCTCGGCCAGCGGCAAGAGCGCCTTCGCCGAGTCCCTGCTGGCGGAAATGGCGGGCCCGCGCGTCTACCTTGCCACCATGCGCGCCTCCGACGGGGAAAGCCGCGGCCGCATCGCCCGGCACCGTGCCCAGCGGGCGCACCTTGGCTTTACGACCGTGGAATGCCCCCTTCGTTTGGAAGACGCCCCCGTGCCGGAGGGAGCCGCCGTCCTGCTCGAAGACCTTGGGAACCTCGTGGCCAACGAGATGTATGCCCCGGACGGAGCCGGGGAGGAGACGGAACAGGCCGTCCTGCGCGGCGTGGACGCTCTCCTTGCCCGCTGCCGGGATCTGGTCATCGTGAGCGTCGAGGTGTTTTCCGGCGGCGACAAATACGCGGGCGATACGCTGCGCTACCTGCGCGTTTTGGCAAGGCTGCACATCGCGCTGGCGAAGAAGGCCGACCGCGTGGCGGAGGTCGCCTGCGGGCAGGCCGTCTACTGGAAGGGAGGAAAGCCGACATGAACGCGCTCAAGACGCTGGCCGTGGCCTTTTCCATGTTCAGCGCGATCCCCATGCCACAGTTCCCCTGGGAGAAGGAGAACATGCGCTATGCGCTCTGCGCCTTCCCGCTGGTGGGGGCGGTGTGCGGGGCGCTCTGGCTGGCCGTGGGGCTTTTGCCCCTGCCGCAGCTTCTGCGGGCCGGGCTGTGGTGCCTGATCCCCGTGTGGGTGACGGGCGGCATCCATCTGGACGGCTACGCGGACGTGAGCGACGCGCTGGCCTCCTACGGCGAGCCGGAGAAGAAACGGGCCATACTGCACGACCCGCACTTAGGGGCCTTCGCGGCGATCCGGCTCTGCGGCTTCTTCCTGCTGTATTTCTGTCTGTGTACGGCCCTCACGCCCGCGCTGTGCGATTTAATGTGCGTGGGGCTGGGCTTCCTGCTCTCCCGCGCGCTGTCCGGCTGGGCCATCGCCGCCCTGCCGCTGGCGCCGGGAACGGGGCTGGCCCGCAGCTTCGCGGACGCGGCGGACAAAAAGAAGGTGAGGCGCTTCCTGCTGGCGCTGGCCTTGTGTTTGGCAGGGGGAGAGGCGGCCCTCGGGGGCCTGGGCGGACTTGCGATGGCCGTTGCGGCTGTATTGTGCCTGATGCGCTACGCTTCCGTGGCGGAGAGGCAGTTTGGCGGCATTTCCGGCGACCTGGCGGGATGGTTCCTGGTCAGATGCGAGCTTTGGCAGCTGGCGGCCCTGGTGGCCGTGCGGCTCTTGGAGGGATGGCTGTGATCTTTGTGATGGGCCCGCTGTTCAGCGGCAAGAGGAGCTACGCCCGCACACTGTGCGGGGAGGACGAGATGATCGTGGACGTGCAGGAGCTGGCCGCACCGGGGGCGGACCTTACCGCCCTGGCCGACCGTCTGGCGGCCCGCTACCGCGTGGTGGTGGCCACGGAAACAGGCGGCGGCGTGGTGCCCATAGACCCGGGCGAGCGGGCGGCGCGGGAGCGGGCCGGGCGGCTCAGCTGCCTGCTGGCCGCGCGGGCGGAGACGGTGGTGCGCCTGTTTTGCGGCATCCCGCAGGCGCTGAAAGGGGAACTCCCGTGAGCGGCCTGCGCGTGCGTTTTCTCCGCCACGGCCTGACCGACTGGAACCGGGAAAAGCGCTACCTGGGCCGCAGCGACCTGCCCCTCTCCACAGAGGGGAAGGCCGCGCTGCATCCAGCGCAGCCGGGGGCAAAGAAGGTGTACGTGAGCCCCGCCCTGCGGGCCGTGCAGACGGCGGCCATCCTGTTCCCGGAGGCGGAGCAGGTTCCCATAGAGGCCTTCTGGGAGATGGACTTTGGCGCCTTCGAGGGGAATAATTACGCCGAGATGGCGGAGGATCCCGCCTACCGCGCCTGGGTGGACGGCGGCTGCGAGGGGCCGACGCCGGGCGGCGAGAGCCGGGCGCAGTTCTGCGGGCGCGTGTGCGCCGCCTTCGCTTTTCTGGTGGAGGAGGCGCTGGAAACGGGCGAGACCGAGCTCGTGATCGTGGCCCACGGCGGCACGCAGATGGCCGCGCTGGAGGCCTTCGCCCTGCCGGAGAAGGGCTACTTCGACTGGAACGCCCGGCCCGGCTGCGGATTCCTGCTCAAGACCGACCAGGCGCTCTGGGGGGAAAGGCACAAGCTCTACTGGATCGGGAACGTATCGTATGCGGAGGGGGAGACATGAGCGTCACGCTGGCCGTGCTCTGCGGCTTCCTGCTGGACTTGGTGTTGGGGGACCCGGTGATCCCCCACGCGCCGCACCCCGTGGTGGTGATCGGCCGCTGCATCACCAAAGCCGAAAAGCGGCTGCGGTCTCTTTTCCCCGACACCGAAAAAGGCCTGCTCGCCGCGGGGCGCGTGCTGGCCGTCTGCATACCGCTTTTGACCTTTGCGGCGGCGTTTGCCGTCTGCGCCGTGACGGCCCGGCTGCACCCGGCGCTGGGCTTCTGTGTGCAGGCGCTCTGGTGCTGGCAGGCGCTGGCCATGAAGGACCTGAAAAAAGAGAGCATGAACGTCTATAAACAGCTGACACAGGGGAGCCTGCAGGGCGCGCGCAGGGCGGTCCAGCGCATCGTGGGCCGGGACACGGAGAATTTGAGCGCCGAGGGCGTGGCGAAGGCCGCCGTGGAGACCGTGGCGGAGAACTTCTCCGACGGCGTGGTGGCGCCCCTGTTTTACATGCTGATCGGCGGCGCGCCGCTGGCCCTGTGCTATAAGGCCATCAACACGATGGACAGCATGGTGGGCTACAAGAACGAGAAGTACCTCTGGTTCGGCCGGGCGGCGGCCAAGCTCGACGATGCGGCCAACTACCTGCCCGCGCGCCTGGCGGCGCTCCTCTGGATCGCGGCGGCGGGCTTAGCCGGGCAGGACGCAAAGGGCGCGTGGAAGATCTGGCGGCGCGACCGCCGCAAGCACGCGAGCCCCAACGCGGGCATGTGCGAGGCCGCTTGCGCCGGGGCGCTGGGCGTGCGCCTGGCCGGCCCGGCCAGCTACTTCGGCAAGCCCGTGGAGAAGCCCTACATCGGCGACGAGGGCCGCCCCGTGGAGGCGGAGGATATACGTCGGGCCAACAAAACGCTGTACATCGCGGGCATTCTGGCCTTTTGTGTGGGGCTCATCCTGCGCGCGGCGCTGCTGCTCCTTTGGAGGTGAACCACATGCCCTTTGCCCACGGCGGGAACTGGCGCGGCTATCAAGACCGATTCGGCGCGCTGCCCCTGGACTTTTCCGCCAACATCAGCCCCTTCGGCGTGCCGGAGGGCGTGCGGCGGGCCGTCGCGGAGGCGGCCAAGACGGCGGACCGCTACCCCGATCCCCGCTGCCGCGACCTGCGCCGCGCCATCGCGGAGAGGGAAAATGTGCCGGAAAAGTATGTCCTGTGCGGGAACGGCGCGGCGGAGCTCATCTTCCGTGCGGTGCTGGCGCTAAGGCCCAAGAAGGCGCTGGTGCCCGTGCCCTCGTTTTTGGAATACGAGGCGGCGCTGCGGGCCGCGGGCTGCGAGCTCGTGCCCCGGCCCCTGCGCGCAGAGGACGGCTTTCGGCTGGGCGAGGACTTCCCGCAGGCCATCGGGGAAGGCGTCGGTCTTGTGATCCTCTGCCAGCCCAACAACCCCACGGGCCGCACCGTGCCGCTGCCGCTCTTGCGGCGGGTTCTTATGCGCTGCCGGGAAAGAGGGGCTTATCTCCTGCTGGACGAGTGCTTCCTCGACCTGCTGGACGAGCCGGAGAAGGCCACGCTCAAGGGGGAGCTCGAGGGCGGCGGGCTGCTGCTCCTGCGCTCCTTCACCAAGCTGTACGCCATGGCGGGCGTGCGGCTGGGCTTCTGCCTCTGCGCGGACGGGCCGCTGCTAGACCGCATGGAGGAGAGCGGGCCGGCCTGGTCGGTCTCGAGCCTTGCGCAGGCGGCGGGGCTTGCGGCCCTGCAGGAGAGCGATTATCGGGAAAAGACGCGCGCCTTCGTGCGGGCGGAGCGGCCCTATCTTATGGAGGGGCTGGAAGCCTTAGGCCTGACCGTCATACCCGGCGAGGCCAACTTCCTCTTGTTCCGCTGTAAAACGCCGCTGGGAGCGCCGCTGGCCGCGCGGGGCATCCTGCTTCGGAACTGCGGCAATTACCGGAGGCTGGACGAAAGTTGGTACCGCGCGGCGGTGCGGACCCATGAGGACAACGCCCGATTGCTCAAAACGCTCAAGGAGGTGCTGCAAAATGGCTAGGCCGCTGATGGTGCAGGGCACCATGTCCGGCGCGGGCAAGAGCCTGCTGTGCGCCGCGCTCTGCCGCATCCTTAAGCAGGACGGCTGGAAGGTCGCGCCCTTCAAGAGCCAGAACATGGCCCTCAACAGTTATGTGACCCGGGACGGGCTGGAGATGGGCCGCGCCCAGGTGACGCAGGCCCAGGCCGCGGGCGTGGAGCCGGACGTGCGGATGAACCCCATACTGCTCAAGCCCAGCAGCGACGTGGGCAGCCAGGTGATCGTAAACGGCGAGGTGCGGGGCCAGATGCGGGCCGCGGACTATTTTAGGCACAAGACGGCGCTCATCCCGGACGTGCTCAAGGCCTATCGCAGCCTGGAAAAAGAGTTCGACGCCATCGTGATCGAGGGCGCGGGCAGCCCGGCGGAGATCAACCTAAAGAAGAACGACATCGTGAACATGGGCCTTGCCCGCCTGGTGGACGCGCCTGTTTTGCTGGTGGGCGACATCGACCCCGGCGGCGTGTTCGCCCAGCTCTACGGCACCGTGGCCCTGCTGGAAAAGGAGGAAAAGGCGCGGATCAAGGGACTCATCATCAACAAGTTCCGCGGGGATGTGGAGATCCTGCGGCCGGGCCTCACGATGCTGGAGGAGCTCACGGGCGTGCCGGTGCTGGGCGTCGTGCCCTACCTGCGCGTGGACGTCGACGAGGAGGATTCCCTCGCGCCGGGCCTTAAGCAGACCGCGGTACACAAGAGCCTGGACGTGGCGGTGGTGCGGCTGCCGCGCATCTCCAACTTCACGGACTTTGCGCCCCTGGAGGCCCACCCGCTTTTGGGCGTGCGCTACGTAAGCGAGGCAAGGGAGCTGGGCGAGCCGGACCTGCTGATCCTGCCCGGCACCAAGAGCACCGTTTCCGACCTGCTCTGGCTGCGCCAAAGCGGGCTAGAGACGGCGATCTTAAAGCTGGCCGAGCGCGGCGTGCCGATCCTGGGCATCTGCGGCGGCTACCAGATGCTGGGCCGGAGCCTGTCCGACCCAACCGGCACGGAGGGCGGCGGCGCGCAGCCCGTGCGGGGGATGGGCCTTTTGCCCATCGACACGGTGTTTGACGAGAAGAAGCGGCGCGCGCGGGTGCGGGGAGAGGTGTGCTTCGGCCCCCTGCACGGCGCGTATGTGGAGGGGTACGAGATCCACAACGGCCGCACGGAGAGCGGCGGGGAGCCCTTCTGCCTGCTGGAGGACGGCACGCCCGACGGCTGCGCGGCGGGCAGCGCCTGGGGCACCTACCTGCACGGCCTGTTCGACAGCGGGCAGGCGACCTCCGCCCTGGCCAGGGCCCTGTGCGAGAGAAAGGGCATTCAGCCCTCGGAGGCGGCGCCGCAGAGCCGGGAGGACTATCTGAACGCGCAGTACGACCTTTTGGCGGACGCCGTGCGGCGGGCGCTGGACATGGAGAGGGTGTACGCGATCCTGGAGGGCAAGGCATGACGCACCTGTATTGGGGAAAGGGAAAGGGCAAGACCACGGCCGCGGCGGGCCTGGCGCTGCGGGCCCTGCATGCAGGAAAACGCGTGGTGCTCCTGCGCTTTTTAAAGAGCGGCGTCTCCGGCGAGGCGGCGGAGCTGGAGAGGCTGGGCGCCTGCGTGCTCACGGCCAAGAGCCTCCATAAGTTCGTCTCGCAAATGACGGAGGAAGAAAAGGAACGCACCTGTCAGGAGCAGACCGGGTGCCTGAAAAGGGCGCTGGAGATGGAGCCGGAGCTGCTCATTTTGGACGAGGCCTGCGCCGCCTGGCAGAGCGGCACCGTGGACAGGGAGCTACTGCGCAGGGCGGTCGAGCAGGCGCCGGAAAGCCGCGAGACGGTGCTCACGGGCCGGGAGCCTGCGGAGTGGATGTTTTTGGCGGCGGACTACCAAACGGAGATGGTCTGCCGCAGGCACCCCTTCGAGAAGGGCGTGCGGGCCCGGGAAGGAGTGGAATACTGATGGAAAAACACCTGCTGCCCGCGGACATCGAGCGCGCCAGCATGGAGATCATCCGGCGGGAGCTGAAGGAAAAAGGCCTGTACCCGGCGGCGGAGAACGAGGCCGTGGTGCTGCGCGCCATCCACGCCACGGCGGACTTCGACTATGCAAAAAATCTGTTCTTCACCCCCGGCGCGGCGGAGAAGGGCGCGCGGGCCCTGCGCGCGGGCGCGGACATCGTCACCGACACCAACATGGCCCGCGCGGGCGTGAGCCGTCCGGCGCTGGCACGGCTGGGCGGCGAGGCCCACTGCTACATGGCCGACGAGCGGGTCGCGGCGGAGGCCAAGGCGCGGGGCGTGACGCGGGCGGTCCGAGCCATGCGCCTGGCGGCGGAAAAACACCCCGGCGCGGTGTACGCGGTGGGCAACGCGCCTACCGCGCTGCTTGAACTGTGCGCACTCATGCGCGAGGGCTTCCGCCCGGCGCTGGTGGTGGGCGTGCCCGTGGGCTTTGTCAACGTGGTGGAGAGCAAGGAGCAGGCGCGGCGGGTCTGCGAGGAATGCGGCGTCCCGGCCATACTCGCCATGGGCCGCAAGGGCGGCAGCACCGTGGCCGCGGCCATCTGCAACGCGCTGCTGTACGCCGCCGCCGGGATGCTGGACCCGGAGAAACGGTAGGGATTTGCGCAAAAGAAGAAGCCGCCGAACGGCTGGAAGGACACGTTCGGCGGCTGTTTTTGCTTTAAAATCGGATGAGCGGCGGGATGCCCGCCTCGGGCAGCAGAAAGATGCAGATCGTACCGGCCACCTGAAGCACGGAGACGAACAGGAACAGGTATTTGATCCCATGCCTGCACTTGGAAAGGGGCAGCAGCATCCAGACGGACAGCAAAAAACACAGGACGGAAACAAGGGCGCAGAGCCCGAATGCGAGGTAGACATGGAATTGGGAGACCTTCTCCAATGCTCCCGTCAAATAGGATAGCAGATGGGCCGCCTGCAAGGCCCCGGTCACGATATAGAGCCTTTTGCTGTTTTTATTTTCGGTCTTAAAGGAGCCGCGCCTTAGCAAAATGAGCGACCCGATCAGCGCCAAGATAAGCAAAACGCCGATGCTCGTCAGGGCAGTGAACATGAGCTCACACCGCTCTTTCTTATGGATTCCAATGTGGTCGAAGTCTTATGCGCGGTCGGAAGCTGGCTCCGGGGAAAAGGGAAGGGGACAAGCGTCCGGCCGGGCGGCGCTTCCGGGCAGGGACAGGGCCGAGAGGCCGGAGAAAAGCACCAAGCGGCGCAGGAGCGGGTCGTACATGAATGGCCGCTTGAGGAGCTTGAGGAGCAGCCTGCGCCGGAGCGGCGCGGTCAGGCGGACGTAGGCCTCGTGCACGTGCGCGGGGTCTGACGCGTAGGCCTCGGCCAGCAGGCGGCCGCTGCGCAGGGCGGAGCTGATGCCTTCCAGGGAGCTGGGACTGACGAAGCCCGCGGCCTCGCCCAGGAGGTGCACGTTGTTCTCTCCCAAACAGAAGTCGGCGTTCCCCGCGGGGCAGCGGATCGGGCAGCCGTGGCCGTACAGCGGCGCGTCCAGCTTCCAGCCCAGCGCCCGCAGACGCGCCTTCTGCTCCTCGAAGCGCTGTCGACAGCGCTCCGCCGGGAACGCGCCGCCAAAGAGCAGCACGCCGTCCTTGCACAGCGCCCAGGAGCAGACCGGGCTGGTCTTGTGGTCGAAGATGCAGGCGTAAAAGGGCCGCGTCTCCCCGGCGGCAAAGCCCTGCTGGAAGCAGACGAAGGAGCGCCCCTCGCGGCCCGGGAACAGCCGACGGCGCACCAGGGAAGCCCCGCCGTCCGCGCCGACCAGGGAGCGGGCGATGAGTTCCTGCTCCTGCCCGCCCGCGCGGTAGGTCACGTAAAACAGGCCGTCTTCCCCGCGCCGCACGTCCACCGCGCGGCCCTCCCGCACCTCCACGCGGGAAGGGATAAGGCTCCGCAGCCAGGCGTCGAAGCGCGGTCGGTCCAGGTTCACGTAGCTGCGCGGGTACAGGCGGCTCTGCCCGCTGCACAGGTCCAGCGTGTGCACGGCGAAGATCTGGGGGCTTACCAGCAGCTCCTTGGGCAGGCAGAGGCCCTGCAGGGCCAGCTCCTTCTGCGCGTCCGGGGCCAGCAGGCCGCCGCAGGGCTTGCCGTGGGGCCTCTCCTTTTCGCTCAGGCAGCAGAGGGAGAGGGAAGGCGGCGCCAGACGGGCAAAGCTCGCCCCGGCCGGGCCCAGCCCCAGCACCAGGCAGTCGTAGATCGCGGGCATTTTTTCGCCTCCCCTTTGCGGTCAGTTCTTATCCGGCTGCGTGTCTTCCCCGTCCGGCACGTATTCCAGCAGGTCGCCGGGCTGGCAGTCCAATACGCGGCAGATCTTGTTGAGCGTCTCTAGGCGGATGGCCTTGGCGCGGCCGTTCTTTAAGATGGAGATGTTGGGCAGCGTCACGCCCACGGCCTGGGACAGCTCCGTCACGCCCATCTTGCGGCGGGCGAGCATCACGTCCAGATTCACGATGATGGCCATTTCGCTTCACCTCACACGGTCAGGTCGTTTTCCTGCTGGATGCGCGCGGCCTTCTGGACCAGGTGCGCAAGCAGCGCCGAGGCCACTTCCACGGCCAGCCCGCAGAACAAAAGCAGGAAGAACAGGAGGAACAGGCTCGGGTGCGGATGCGCGGTGCAGGAAAGGAAGATGAGCAGGCCGAAGCCCAGCACCACATCCACCAGCGCCAGCTGCGCGATGCGGCCCAGGGCCTTGGCGTTCGCCTCGCAGAAGGAGTTGTCCTTCTGGATGCGGTCGCAGATGCCCCAGAAGAAGCACAGGGCCGCGACGATCACCGCGCCCAAAGCCCAACACCAGATGAGGGTCGGCCAGAACAGGAACGCGATCTCCGGGTACATCTGCGCCATTTCCGATCCGATCAGGGGCAGCAGCACGAACATGCCGCCAAAGAGGATCGCCACGGCCAGCAGCACCGCGATCTTCAGCCACAGGGCCATGCGTTCACGGGTCATATCAAATCGCCTCCGTTTTGTTTGATGGGCCCATGATAGCACGGTGGGAAATGAATGTCAAGAAGAAATTATCGAAAAACAATAAAAATAAAATGCAAAGGAATAAAGAGAAGCGACGGCGGGTATTTCTCCCCGCCGCCGCGCGGCGTTGGTGTGGTCGATTTTTAAGCGTTGAACACGTACTTGTCCAGGCGCTGGCAGGCCTCCTCGATGCGGGAGAGGGGAGAGGCCACGTTCAGGCGGATGTGGCAGGGCCCGCCGAAGAAGCGGCCGTCCTGCCAGCCGACGCCCACGTCCCAGCCGGCCTTGAGCAGCTGATCCAGCGTGATGCCCTTGCGCTTGCAGAACTCGGTGCAGTCGGCGAAGATCATGTAGGTGCCCTCGGGGTCGGTGGCGGAAACGCCTTCCACGCCGTTCAGGTACTTGGACATATAGCGGCAGTTCTTTTCCAGCACCTGCTTGAGCTCCTCGGTCCACTCGGCGCCCTCGTCGCTGTACGCGCCGATCAGGGCGTGCATGCTCAGCACGTTCTGGTCGTTGTAGTGGGTGTTGTCCCCATAGTGGCTGACGCGGTCGCGCAGGTACTTGTTGTAGATGATGTGGTAGCTGCCGATGAGCCCGGCCAGGTTGAAGGTCTTGGAGGGGGCGTAGATGCCGATGGTGTGCTCCCTGGCCCACTCGTTCACCATCTGGGTGGGGATGTGCTGGTGGCCGGTGTAGGTGATGTCGGCCCAGATCTCGTCGCTGATGACGATGCACTCGTTCTTCTCAAAGACCTCCATGGCCTTCTCCAGCTCCCAGCGCTCCCAGACGCGGCCGGCCGGATTGTGCGGGGAGCACATGATGGCCAGGTGGCAGTTGCTCGCCTTGAGCTTGGCATCCATGTCCTCGAAGTTCATGCGGTAGACGCCGTTCTCATCCTTCTTGAGCTCGCTGTGCACCGGCACGCGGCCAAGGTACTCAACGTCCGCACAGAAGCCCACGTAATAGGGGGAGTGCAGGAACACCGCTTCGCCGGGCTGGGACAGGGTCTGCACGCAGCTGGTGACGCAGCCGTGCACGCCGTTCTCATAGCCGATGGCCTCCCTGATCAGGCCGGTCACCTTGTGGTGGGTCTCCTGCCAGTGGATGATGGACTGGAAATACTCGGGCCGCTGGACGAAGTAGCCGTACAGGGGATGGCTGATGCGCGCCTGCAGGGCCTTGGTGACGGCGGGGGCGGTGCCGAAGTTCATGTCGGCCACCCACATGGGGATGGCGTCGAAGCCTTCCTTGGGGGCGGCGGGCTCGTTGCCCCAGACGCGATTGCCGATGTTGTCCACGGCGGTGGCGTCCTTGCCGCGGCGGTCGATGATGGAAGTGAAATCGTACTTCATGGATCAAGATCCTCCTAAGATCAGTCCTCGGTGTTGGAATCCAGCAGGGCGCGCTCGATCGTTTCCTGCTTGTGGGCGGCCAGCTTTTCGGGGGAGACCCACTTCATCTTCAGGGTGATGAAGGGGATCACGAACATCACGACCAGCTCGCCGATGCACAGCAGGGCAGCCTTGGTGTCGAGGTTGATGAACAGGTTGTAGATGATCATGACGCAGAAGATGCTGCCGGCCACGGAGCAGACGTTCCACAGCCACTTGGGGATGCGCAGGCCGCGCTTCTCCCACTGCTCGGGGAACTGCTTGGGCAGGCGCAGGCAGTACAGGTTCAGGATGACGTTGATGATCATGGTGGGGATCATGGTGTTGCCGATGACGCCCTCGATGTCCAGGCCGGTCACCAGGGGGATCAGGCTGACCGCGTACAGGACCAGGAACAGCACCCAGGGGTAGCCGCCCTTGGTGGTCTTGCGGAAGGCGGCGGGTAGCCAGCCGTCCTCGGAGACCCTCAGGATAGGCGTGCGCATGTAGGCCAGCACGCCCAGCATGGTGGAGGCCACGGCGCAGATGCCGCCGCCGACCACGAAGAAGATGTACAGGCCGTGAGGCAGGATGGCCTGGGCGGTGACGCTGATGTTCTGGCCCGCGACCTGCTCATAGGGCAGGATGCCGCTGGCCACGAAGCCGATCAGGGCGTAGATCACGGCCACGATGGCGGTGGCGATGATGGAGGAGAGGGGAATGGTGCGCTTGGGGTTCCGGGTGACAGCGCCCATGGAGGTCATGGCGGAGGTGCCCATGCAGGCGAAGCTCATCATGGACA
>CANQPP010000015.1 GCA_947625765.1 uncultured Clostridia bacterium | reverse complement strand
GGTTATACCCGTCAAAGCGCATATGGACGGTATTCCGGATGCCCGCCAGCAGCACATCGCTGGCTTCTTTTTCTATATTCGTATCGTAAGTGCTCGTATCAACGAGAGTGAGCGGCCCCCCATCATTGGACATATCCAGATCGTACTCGGTGATGATCAGGCGGTCTTTACTGTAGTTCCAGTTGCCGAATAGACTTTGTTTTGCATATTCCCACTCTCCGAAGATGATGTCGAGATTATTGTTATTCCACAGGCGGATACAATTCTCCACACTCTCAGGGTCATAGCCCTCCGGGGAAGGGTTCCATACGCCGTACATATCATAGCCTGTCAGTTCATGCGCGCTTTCTTTCAGCTCTTCCAGGCTCTGCCGCCGCTGTTCGTCGGTGCTGTCCGACCAGTTTCCGAGTGTGCCACTATCATCCACGTCCACGGCGCTGACCGTGAGGTTGCTGACCCGGCCGTCCTTCTTAAACTCCTGGAGATTGTACCTTTCCCCGCCAAATTCCACCACCATGTCGTCCTGGATAAAGAACGGCTTCCATGTGCCCTTCGGCACCAGGGTATAAAGGGTATAGTGCAGCTTGTGGTCGGCCTCGGAAAACTCCTGGGTCTTGAAAATGATGCCGTCCCCCGGAGGCGTCACTATGATCTCCACATTGCTGCCCCGCTGTTCTTTAATGTCGATCTCCGGCGTCTCTTTACCCGGTTCGCCTGCAGGATCCGGCACCTTGCCCTTGCCCGTGACAGTGACGTCGTTTGCCACGTTGCCCCAAAACACATCGGTGGAGCCCTTCACATACTGCACCTCATACGGGTAGGTAACTTCCAGCACATCACCCTCATTCAGGGTAGGATATTTGCTGCCCTTCTTGAGCTTGACCTGGAAGGTCTTTTTCCCGGGATGCTCTGCATCGGGCACCTCGACCAGTTCGTAGTCCTCGCCCTGTGTAAGCTTGATCTCTGTAACGGTGTCATCGACCCCGCGCTGTTTGAGCGTCACTTTGATATCATCGGGGTTTACGTCCTCTATGTTCAGCGCCGAGGTATTGGGCGGGGTGAACTCGTCAAGGATGGTCAGGTCGTGGACGGAGCCGTGCTTTACCGTGGTCGACACGGTGTATTCCAGCTTGCCGCCCTGTTTATTCTCATTTTCCGTATATTTGCCCTGCTTATCCACTTCCACGCGGGCCTGGTCTACGACCTCAAAGTCAAAGTCTTCACCAGTACCGCCGAAGTCGACCTTCCCACTGTCGCTGCCCTCGACCGACTGGACGGTGGTGTCCATCTCAAAATTGAGCGAAGCGCCTGAAGTGGCACTCAGTGCTTTCTTTCCGTCCTCATTCAACGTGACGACGATCTTGCCGTCCTCGGTCACGGAGTATGTGCCGATCGTGACGTCTTCCCCATTGACCTTGATGGTCAACGGAACATCCTTTTTCTCCTCTACCTTAAAGTATTCCGGGAGCTGGTACGTCATGGTGCCGTCTTCGTCCCAGTGAAATTGCTTAGAGCTCTGGGCGCCGCCCTCCGAGAACGTCAGGGTGATCCTATACTTTTCGCCCACATACAGCGGGCCTTGCGTAACGGGATCGCCCTTCCCGTCGGTGATCGTTACGCCGCTCACAAGGTCCCTCATATCGTTGGGGCCTAGATTTATCCGGCTTTCGCCCAAAATAAAGGCGAAATCCGAGAAGCCGTCCGTCGTGAAGGAGACGCAGCCGTCCTCGTCCACCGCCGTGTCCGCGATCACTTCCGCGTTTTCTTCCCCAAAATGCACCACGCGGATGGGCTCGCCCACGGCAAAGCCGTCCCGCAGCAGCTGCACCGTCACGTCCACAGGCGCGGCGGGTTCAACGGGCTGCTCGCCCACGTAAAAGCCCAGGTCGTACAGCGCGTTTTTCGGCGCGGCCTCGCCTTCCTGCCCGGCGGCGCTCATGGCCGCGGCCATCCGGCTGGAATAGCTCTCCGGGTCGCTTTCCGGCGTCACCGCCACCGCGCGCAACTCCGCTTCCTTCGGGATCTGCGCCTCCGCCCCGAACGTGGCCGTGACGATCACGGCGTCGTCCCGATAGGTCATCACCTGCGGGGCGCTGGCCGCCTGCACGTGCACAAACAGCCCGCAGGCGAACAGCAACACGCTCAGCGCCAGGGACAGCCAGCCCGCCGCGCTCATCATTTTGACTGCGTAACCCTTGCCAAAAAGGGGCCTTGCGGCGTCGTTTTTCCGTGTCGTTTTCATCATGCCACCTCCATGTACAGTTGGCAAAAAAGCCCAGTTTCTGCGGGAAAACCAGAACAGGCCCGGTAAACTTGTACCGCTAAATTGCGTAACCTGCGATACAGAACCCGACCTTCGATCCTCTATTTTCATACTAATTATACCACGTCCTAATGGGTTTGCAACAAAAGGCAGGAAATTTTACGCATTAAATTTTTTGTTTGTGCGGTTGGGGCTTCCGGGGCCTGCGGCGCGTTAAAATCGGGCACGCGTTGAGCCTCTGCCGAAGGGGTAGTCGGCGGGCCCTACATACAATCTATGTTCCGGGAGGGAGAAAGATGCCAAGAAACGGCGACAACATTTTTTTGCGAAAGGACGGGCGCTGGGAAGCCCGTTATGTCAAGGGATACGAGCTTTCCGGCAAGATCCGCTACGGGTTCTGCTACGGGAAGTCCTACGTGGAGGCAAAGGCGAAGGCGGAGAAGTCAAAAGCGGCGCTCGCGGACGGGGAAGCGAACGCCATCGAGGACAAGCGGCTGCGCTTCGGCTGCTGGTGCGAGCAGTGGCTGCGCAGGCAGAAGGGCGCGGTGAAGGAGTCCACGTATGTTAAGTACGATTCGACGCTTCGGCGGCACATACTGCCGAAGCTCGGCCTGCGCAGCCCCAGCTCCATCGACACGCAGGCGGTCGAGACGTTCAAGCAGCAGCTGCTGGCGGAAGGGCTCTCCGTGCAGAGCGTGAAAAACGCTTTGATGGTGCTACACGCGGTGCTGCGCTACGGCTCCGGGATGCAGCCGGGGCTGTTTCCGGCGGTGGACATCCGCTACCCGCGGGAGCCGCGAAAGGAGCTGCGCGTCCTCTCGCCCGCGGAGCAGCGGCGGCTGACGGCCTACCTGCAGGCGGACACGGACGCCTGCAAAATGGGCGTTTTGCTGGCGCTGATGACGGGGCTGCGGATCGGCGAGCTGTGCGCGCTCAAGTGGGACATGCTGTCCGTGCGCGACAGGACTCTGCGCGTGGACGCGACCATGCAGCGCATCCGGGACTTAAGCGGCGAAGGCGGCAACAAGACGAAAATATTGATCGGCGCGCCGAAAAGCGAGACCTCCGCGCGCACGATCCCGCTGACGCGCGAGATGGTCAAGCTCTGTCGCCGCTTCGACCCGCACAAGAAGAACGCCTACGTCCTGACCGGAACGGAGGAATACATGGAGCCGCGCAAGCTGCAATATCGATTCAAACAATACACCAAGGACTGCGGCTTGGAAGGCGTGCACTTCCACACGCTGCGCCACACGTTCGCGACGCGCTGCGTGGAGGCGGGCTTTGAGATCAAGGCCCTGTCCGAGGTCATGGGCCACGCGCGCGTCTCCACGACGCTGGACCGCTACGTCCACACGACGCTGGAGCAAAAGAGACTTAACATGGAAAAACTGGATGCGCAGTCACACTTTACAGTCAAATAGGGTCTATCGCGCCCCTGCCATTTCCTGCCACCACAAAAAAGCCCGGAAAACAGGCAAAAATCCCTGCTTGCGTTTTGACTGCTTAAACCCTTTTCGCAGAATACGCAATTTAGCGGTACAAGTTTGCCGGGCCTGTTCTGGTTTTCCTAGGTTTTCAGGGCTTTTTTAAGGCCTTGTTGGACGGGGGAAACGATGCGATCGATCCCGGCCACGTACCGCAAAAAAGCCCCCCCGAAGCGAGTCGGGGAGCGGCGGGAAGCATGGATGAATGGCACTTGGAGGTGGCATGATGAAAACGACAAGGACGAACGACACCGCAAAGAGGATGCCGGGCAAGCGAAGCTGGGCGATCTCTCTTCTGGGCGCGGCGGGCTGGCTGTCCCTGGCGCTCGGCGTGCTCCTATTTTCCTTTGGGGCGTGGAAGCATTACAACGCGGCGACCGCGCCGATCACGGCAACGTATCAAGACGAGAGCGTGTATGTAACGGCGTCGTTCGGGGCGGATGCGCAGATCCCGAAGGAAGCGGTTCTGCGCGCGGTTGCGGTAACGCCGGAGGCGGACCCGGACGCATACAGCCGTGAGATGGCGGCGGCGATGGCCGCGATGGGCAGGGACGGCGAGACCGCCCCGACGAACGCCATCTACAACCTTGGCTTCTTCGTAGGGGAGCAGGAGGTGCAGCCCGCCGCGCCCGTGGACGTGACGGTGCAGCTGCTGCGGGACGGCTTTGCCGTGGGCGAGCCGATCCAGGTGGTGCACTTTGGCGAGCAGGCCGTGGAAGTGATCGCGGACACCGCTGTGGACGAGGCGGGCTGCGTGACCTTCACCGCGGGCGGGTTCTCGGACTTCGTATTCGTTTTGGGAACGCCGACGACCATAGCGAACGGAACGAACCTGAATGAAGGCGGCTTTATCGAGTTTGCACAGCTGGTCGACAGCAACGGCAAGGAGCCCGAAGACGGAAAGATCGAGCTGGGCAAGAAGTATACCTATACGGTCAAATTTGCGGAAAACGGCGCGAACCAGTTCACCAGCCCCATGACTTTCCAGCTGCCGGACGGCTTTTTGGCAACCGGCGTTAAAGACCTGCCTATTGTAGCGGAAGATGGCACGCAGATCGGTACCTACTCTGTCGATGAAGAAACCGGAATCGTTACATTTAATGTCGATCCGACGTATCTGAGCACGCACGAAGACGCCTGGTTCCGTGCTTCTTTCAATATGACTGCTGTGGGAACGAAAGACGGTAATTCGGTCAGCTTCCCCTGGAGCGATAGCAATGAGCACCAATTTGACATAACTGGCAACCCCAAGGTGGACCTTAGCAAAGCTGCCGGGGAATATGATCCTGTAAAGCATACGATCAAGTACAAGGTTTCTATGGAGGTCCAAAAAGGCGCTATTCTGGACCCCAAGATTTTGGACCAGATGGAACAGGGCATGTCTCTCGTCGACGGGACGTTTACCCTCAAGCTTTACGACGAATATGGCAATGAGATCGTCTTGGATCCCCCGGCTACTGCAAAAAAGACTGAAAATGGATGGGTAACCGAGAACCTGCCGGAGGCATTGACCGAAGGACAGAAGATCGAGATCGAATATGAAGTTGCCGTGGAGTTCGACAATGAAGATGCGAACAAAAATGTGAAGTTCGACGAGGGTGAAGATAGGTATCACTTCACTTTGGATAACACGGCCAAGCTGGAATGCTCGACGCCCAGTGGCGTGGACAAAGTCGAAGGTAAAACGGAAGCTACAGAGAAAAAGACGGTGGACGATCTTCAGCTGAAAAAGAAGGGCACTCCGGGCTCGGGCGATACCATTGACTGGGAAATTTCCGTTGGCAGCGGTGCTTTTGATGTGCGCGGATCAAAGTTGACGGACACCATTGGCGAGGGACAGTGGGTGGATACAACTCAGCCCCTTGAGATCAAGTGGAAAAACGGCAACGGCACCATGAAGACCAAGAAGATCGAATGGCAGTTTAAGGATGGCCAGATCGATAAATCTGCCATGGAAGCGGCAGGTGTCACGGATATTGTGGTCGATGACCAGGGTAGGATCACTGGGTTTAATGTAACGATTCCGGGCAAGGACGACCTATTTTGGACTGGTAAAATGGACTGGCAGCCGGAAGGGCACGCAGTTGCCTGGGAACCGGGCGATTGGGTCAAAGTTGAATACTTTACCAAACATGATCCTGTGGAGCAGGGTAAGAGCAAAAACTTCACCAACAAGGTGAGCGGCCTTACGGAAGCCCTGCCGGAAGGCGTTGTTGGCGAGATCGTGATCGGCAGCGGCGGCATCCAGAAGCTCTTGACGAACGATGTCTATACAGACACCGAAGATTATGTTGAGTATACCATCACGGTTAAGGTCCCGCCGGAAGAAGAGCTGCGCAGAATGACAGATTCTGAAGGCCAAGAAGCTGGTCCAAGCTATGATGATACAGAATGGCCCTATTTCTACATTCGGGATCAGTTGGAGTTTCCTAAAGAGCATGTTACGTTCTACGACGAAAACGGAAATATTGTGCAAAACCGCTTTTTCGTCAACAATATCCCGGAGATCACGAATTTCCAAGCCTTCGACAGCAATAACCAACCGCTTACGTTTGTAGAAGTAAAGGATCCGGTTTATAATGGAGATACTAGTTACTATAGCTATACCGTAGTGCAAACAGCTAAAGGGGATACCGAGAAAGACGTACGTGAGTTCTGTATTTGGTTCAATACTAACTTCAACACAAAAGATCAGGGTAATTACCATAACTCTCTCTGGCCGTTCAATGAAGAAGTGACATTGAATATCACGTACAGGGTGCCTGGTGATTCTAAACTTGTAAAGGAATTGGATGATGGAAAAACATATGTAGAGACTGACTATACCCTTCGCCAGCTGTTGGAAGCGGGCAACAGGCTTGATAACGAGGTATGGGGAAAATTCGATAACGATGATGGACGCGAATTAAAGAGCGAGGATAAATACAGCAAGATTACCCCCACACCAAGCATAAACAAGCTTGCGGAGCTCAAAAACGGCAACGAGATCGAGTACCGGGTCAGGTTCGACAACGTCTTCAAGAATGCTGAAGGTACGGAAATAACCATAAATGATTTTTCAGAAAGCCAGGTCGAATCGTTTGTCTTTATGGATCAATTCGACGACAAGATGGAGTATGTGACCGGTTCGATGCAAGTCCTGGTTTTTGATATAGACGGCGGCTTGCGTGGCTATTTTAAAGTAAAAGATCAAAATAGCATTGAGTTCGTAACGGAAAATCACAAAACTACCATGACTGTCGAGGCAAAAGACTTTAATGATGCCCATAATGTGAAAGATTCTACCTCGTCAGGAATATACAATCTTTCTTCTTTGTACGAGTGGTTGAAAACATACCAGAGTAGTGCCAGCGGGAATAAACCCAAGGACAGCCGCTATGTTTTCCAGTACACTCTGCGCATCAAGAACGAATATCTGCAAGCGGAAGACCTGACGTTGGACAACACTGCCCATATAAAGTATGAAGGTCAAGACCTCTCCGACAGCGAGAAGATCAAAACCTCTCCCGACATAGTGGATAAGTTCGCCAAGCTGCTTACGGATGCGGCCGGCAACGCCATCAATGAAGCGGTGTATACCATCGTTGTGAATCCCGGAGCTGCAAACATGGCTGTTGGTACGTCCGAGGGTGGAGGGACCCATGACCTGCAGACATACAGCATCAAGGATGAGATGCTCAAGGGCATGAGTATCGATTGGTCGACCATCAAGGTCGTGGGATCGCATTTTGATGAAAACGGTGAAGAAATTTCCGACGGTGAGTTGACGTGGGTCGATGATCCTTCGCAGGTTTCTCTGGGTTCTAAAACCTTTACTGCGACCCCCACTGAAAATGGTATGGAACTTCTAGTCCCGGACGAGATCAAGCTGACCATCACTTACAATGTTACGCTGGATAGGAAGGTCTTGGGAGAGAGGCCTCACGGTGTTAATACGGTGACTCTGTTTGGCGATGCTGAGTTTGGCGAGACGGAAGACACGTATTTCGACGTGAAAATTGACAAGGTAGACGCTGGCGCATCCGACAATATCTGGCTTTTGAAGAAGGATGAACAGTCAAATAAGTTTATTGACGGTGCCGAGTTTGCTCTGTATACGAAGCAAAAGAGTTCGTTGCTGTCAGATGCTTTGGACATCACTCCGACAGATGGCGACGAATCCACCACACTTTACAAGACGGGGGACACCTATCGTCCGACCGCAGAAAGAGACCCGAGCACTAACCGTATGGGTGTCTCCATCAAAAAGCCGGAAGGCGCCAAAGATGATGATTACTATGTGTTGGTCGAGACCAAGGCGCCCGATGGGTACACGCTTGATTCTACGCCGCTTGTGTTCAAGTACGGTAAAGCCCCGGATGAACCCGAACAAGTCACTGTCAGAATGAAGGTTGGAGACAGTTATAAAGATTTCACGGTGACTGTCGTGTATTACTCCAGCGGCGAAAATGTAATTGTGGACAACACGCCCAACGCGTATGTGCTGCCCGAATCCGGCGGCAACGGGCTTTCCGCCGTGCTGGCGGGCGGGCTTGCGCTCATCCTGTTGAGCGGCCTAGCCATGTTCCTCATCAAGCGCCGCCGCGCGAACTAACTTCAAACCAAACCCAAGGGCCGGAAACATCGCGTTCCGGCCCATCTTTTTCCCCTAAAACAAAAAAATCCCGCCTGCGACCGCATAAAACCAGCGGCCGCGGCGGGTTTCTTTTTTGTCAAATCGTACCTTTGTCGGGTCTGCGGGCGTTTTCTTCGGATGCTCGCCTCTTTCACGGCCATACTTTTCGGGTATACTTCTTTCCTAGCTTACCCGGAGGTAGATGCCATGCAAAGATTCCTCACATCGCGCGCCATCGACGGCTTTTCCGCGTTCGTCCGGGCGGAGGAAAAAAGCCCAAACACCGCGGAAAAATACCTGCGCGACATCCACTTTTTCGCCGATGAGCAGCGCGGCCGGCCGGTGACGAAGGAGGCGGTCGTGCGCTACAAGCGGCAGCTTCTGGCAAGCGGCTACGCCGTGCGGAGCGTCAATTCGGCGCTGGCCAGCCTCAACAGCCTGTTTGCGTTCCTGGGCTGGCACGATTGCCGCGTCAAGACCGTGAAGCTCCAGCGGCGGCTGTTCTGCCCGGAGGACCGCGAGCTCACCCGGACGGAGTACGAGCGGCTCTGCCGCGCGGCCCAGCGGTCGCACAACGAGCGGCTGCTCCTCATTTTGCAGACGCTCTGCGGCACCGGCATCCGCGTCAGCGAGCTGCCCTTCATCACCGTGGAGGCGGTCCGCCGCGGCGAGGCGACGGTCTCGCTCAAGGGCAAAACGCGGTCGGTGTTCCTCGTCAAGGCCCTGCAAAAGAAGCTGCTGCGCTACATCGCCGAAAGGCAGCTCCGCTCCGGCGCGGTGTTCGTCACGCGCTCCGGCCGGCCGATGGACCGCAGCAACATCTGGCGCGAAATGAAGGGCCTGTGCGCGGCGGCCCACGTCGATCCCAAGAAGGTGTTTCCGCACAACCTGCGCCACCTGTTCGCACGGGTGTTCTACGGGCTGGAAAAGGATATCGCCAAGCTGGCCGACATCCTCGGCCACAGCAGCATCGAAACGACGCGGCTGTACATCATCAGCACCGGCGCGGAACACCGCAAGCGCATGGAACGCATGCACTTGATCGAATAAAAAAGCCGCCGACCCGCAGTCAACGACATAATCCGCATTATGTTGTAAAAGCGAACCAAAGCTCGCCAGGAAAAGAAACTTTTACAGTTGCATTGTAGCACGTCCGACAGCCGTTTGCAAGAGATTTCCGAAAGAATCATTTGCCTTGACGGGCCAAAACCGAACGATGCGCACAGCAAACAGCCCTCTCATTTCCAGAATATGACAAGGCTTTGTTTCTTGCGCCTTAAATTTGGTCCGAACGGCCCGCGGAGCTCTCGCGGGCGGTACGGTCTTCCAGTTTCCGCTGCCGATTTACAACATAATGCGGATTATGTTGTAGTTCAGGCCATGAGCAAGGAGCGTTGGAGGTGGCATGATGGAAACGAAGAAGGCAAATACCATGACTAAATGGTTCGGCAAGGGAAACAGGGCGAATACGTGGCTCAACATCGCGTGCTGGGCGGCGATGGCGCTCGGCGTGGTCCTGGCAGCGGTCGGGGCGTGGCAGCAGTTCCGCGGCGCGGACGGCCCGCTCACGGCGACCTACCGGGATGATACGGTGTATGTGGAGGCCATGTACAGCAAGGAAGCGAAGATCCCCGGCGACGCGCAGCTGCGGGCCTATTTGGTGACGCCGGAAAGCGACCCGGAGAGCTATTCTAAGAAGATGGCCGCCGCCATGACCGCCACGGGCCGGGACGGCGAAACGCCCCAGATGAACGCCATCTACCACGTGGGCTTTTACGTGGGCGAGGAGGAGATCGAGCCGGCGGCGCCGGTGAACGTGGTCATACAGGCACTGCAGAACGGCTTCGCGGTGGGCGACCCGATCCAGGTGGTGCACTTGGGGGAAGATGAAGCGCAGCTCATCGCGGACACCTCCGTGGACGACGCCGGCTTCGTTTCCTTCACGACGGACGGCTTCTCGGATTTCGCGTTCATGTATATCGCGGCTCCTCAAGTGCCGGATATGAAAGGCCTTGTGGGCAACGTGACGATCACCGACCAGAAGGGCGAGGAAGTCAAGGACGGCAAGCTGTACGTGGGGGAGAAGTATAGCATCCACCTGGAATTTCAGGAGAAGGGCGCTCAGAGCGGTGACGAGGGCCAGTTCCAGTGGTCGGACGATGGAAAGATGACCTATCAGATCCCGAAGAATTTCGAGGTCGAGCAAAGGTCCGATGTTGAACTGAAGGCCGTAGTCGATGGTGAAGAAGTGGTGATCGGCAAATTCTCCATCGATGAAAACGGTGTGCTCACCGTGGAGCTGAACGATGCTGGAAAAAAAGCGCTGGAGGGATCCTCAAGTTTTGCGCTCTCTTTCGATATGGATGCCACCGCCCAGCAAATGGAGGGAGGCAGCGACGAAGACGTGCACTTCGGGGACACAGGCGAGAACTTCAAGTTTGTGGTCACGGACCAGCCCCAGATCACGGTGGAGAAGCTCAGCGACTATCACAGTGACACGCAAATTTTGGAGTATACCGTCCACACGACGGTCGACCACGGCCCCATTCAGGATGTTGTCGTGAGCGATGTCCTCACGCCGCCCCAGACCCCGGGCATTACCCTGGAGATGTTGGATGACATCTCGGCCAAAGTCATGCGCGGCGGAGAGCCGATCGAATTGACGGCAGAGGATTATGAACTCGTTCCCGTGACGCCCGACCCGGCCAACCCTTATGCGCTGCAGACCTTCCAGGTCAAGCTCAAAGAGGGGAGCAAGTATGCCTCCCTGCAGACGGGCGACGAATTATTCGTCAACTACCAATACAAGGCGAACTTTGATCAGAGCGCGGCGGACAGATTCTTCGGACAGGTCGTCAACGAAGCCACCGTTACAGGCTCTATGCCCATGAAGGACCCGCAGACCGGCGGGGAAACGATCGTACCCGTTGAAGAAAAGCGGGGAAGCTATGCGGAGGTCTATTGGGATACCAACGGCGACGGCGTGGTGAGCAAGGACCAGCATTACAGCGAGGCGACTGGGCTGTTGCACTATACGCTTTACGCGGCGGTCGCGCCGAACGCAGAGTATGCCCCCTTCTTCATCAACGACCGCGCGACGGTGGAATACGACGGCTATACCTGGATCGTCCAGGGATTCGACGCGGACCACTGCCGGAATTTGGAGGTCTATGCCCAGGATGTTGCCAATTGGCCCATAAAGGACTTCCCGGCTGGAGCAGGCGAGAAGAAGGAACTAGTCGGTTATGACTATCATGATGCTCTGGCGGAGAATGTGCCTGGTTATGATCCCAAAAGCATGGATAACTACATCTACTGGTTGTATGATGGCATCGATGATGTGAAGGCCGCAGACCTGTATATCTACTTCGGGATGGATAGCGAGTACGCAAAGGGACACTGGAAGTACGATTTAGGGCGGCTGATAACGGTCGAATACGACCTGGATGTGACGAATGGCCTGACCCTGTGCCGCGTAAACGACGACGGCACATCCGTGACGGTCACCCTGACCAAGGAAGATGTCCTGCTCACGGGCATCTCGAACAAGGTCACGCTCCAGTATGGTCCCTTTTTCCCCAGTTATAAGACGTTCTTCAGCAACGGAGAAAAGCTGAACAAGACCGGCAAACTGGATAAGATCAACAACACCATCGACTATACCGTCTCCTTGAACCTGTCGGATTCGACGGTGTGGGAGTATTTGCTGGATGTCGGCAATCAGGGCGCTCCCATCACATCCGCCGCGTTCTATGACGATTACGCCGACGGCTGGGACTATGTGAACGGGACACTGACGGCGACGACCTATGGGAAAAACGGTGAGGTTTTTGTGTACCCCTATACCCCCGGTGCAGGCGATTATTATACCAGAGGCTCCATAACAGAAGATGATTTCGGCGACGGCGATATCAAGGCGTACCTGTGGAATTTTGGGAACAACAGCGGTCTTTTATGCTGGGCCTTTGCCGATACATACTCCACCTTGGTGGACCGATTGGAGTTCACCTATACGCTGAAGGCCTCCGACGAGTGGCTCAAGGAGCACGCTTACAGCGGGTCCGAGACCAATGTGCACAATAGGGCTGTGATCGAGGACAACACGATGCCCCACTGGGATGCCGAGGCTGATGTCCCCTACTTCCCGAACAGGCTGAACAAGACGGCCGAACAGGACGGCACGAGCAACCTGATCCGCTTCAAGCTGGAGATCAACTCCATTGGCGCCGATCTGGACCCGGATAAGGACTACTTGATCGTAACGGATGAGAGCAGCGGCATCGTTATCGATCCAAACAGCATCGAAGTGACCGACGAAAGCGGCAACAAGCTGACGGGGCTGGGATACACAACGGAAGGCGGGGAATTGACGTTAGACCAATGGGGCTTCCTGCCTTCGGAGAAGGAAAACCAATACAGGCTGAAGATACCCGACGGCAAGAAGCTGTTCATCAACTATCAGGCGAGCATCCCTGAAATGGGAGAGGTCGAGGTGTCCAACAAGGCCAGCATCGACGGCGTGGACCGAGCGGACAGCAGTTATGATGGCGCTTTGGTGGTCGATAAGGTCTATGCTGGCGGCGAAGGCAACACGTACCGGCTGACGACCGAAAAGACCGACAGTCAGAACGCAAGCAGGAAGCTGAAGGGCGCGGAGTTCAAGTTCTATATGGTGAAGAAGGAAGGGGAAAGTTGGGAGGATACCAAAACCTTCACCATAGACGGCGAGAACTTCAGCTGTTACAGCAAAGATGATTGGCAGTTCGAGACCAACGAAAGCGGCACGTTTACCATCACGGGCTGGAATCTGGAGCCTGGGCGCTACTACATTCTGGAGGAACTCGAGGCCCCGGATGGATATCAGAAGTTAGAAGGACCCGTTCTGTTCTATTATGGGCTTGAGGACAGATCCATACCTGCGGGCGTGACGGTAGCCGTGCCTTATGGCGTGCTGACGGTCGGCGATCCGCCGGTCCAGTATAAGCTGCCCGAATCCGGCGGGCCGGGGACGTGGCCCTGTGTGCTGGCCGGGCTCGCGCTGGTCCTGGGTGGGGCCGTCTGGGCCGCGCTGCGCCGCCGCCGGGCGAGGTAGCTTCACCAAACGCATGAGGGCCGGGGGCAGTCGCTTGTCCCCGGCCCTTTCTATAAAAACGCAAGCGCAAGGGGGCGGGGCTTCCATGGGTGCCGTTCACGAAAAGGCGCCAAACGGGCCGCGGACGGGCAAAAGGGCCCGCCTGTCCGCCTGGCTCCCGCTCGGGGCCGCGGCCCTTTTGAGCCTGTATCTGCTCGCCTACACGCCCATTCACGACTGGTTCCATTCCCTGCGCATGGCCGCGTGCATCGCCCGCTACGATCAGGCGGTCGCGGCGCTTTCCCAGGAGGAGAAAAGCGAGATTTGGGCCTCCGCGCTCGACTATAACTGCCGCTTGCGACCGGGCACGCATTTCCGGCTCTCGCCGGAGGAGATGCAGGCATACCGCGCGCAGCTCGACTTCACAGGCACCGGGATGCTGGGCTATCTGCAGATCCCCAAGATCGACGTGGCTCTGCCCATCTACCAGACCGCCGGCGAGGACGTGCTGGCGCAGGCCGTGGGGCACATCCCAGGCTCGTCGCTGCCCGTGGGCGGCGAAGGCTGCCACACAGCCCTGTGCGCTCACCGCGACCTGTCCACCGCGCGCCTGTTCCATGACCTGGACAAGCTGGCCGTCGGGGACGCGTTCACGCTCACCGTGCTGGACGAATGCCTTACCTACGAGGTCGACCAGATCACCGTCGTGTTTCCCCGGCAGGTGGACGACCTCGCCATCGAGCCGGGGGAGGACTTCTGCACGCTCATCTCCTGCCATCCCCACGGCAGCACCGCCTACCGCCTGCTGGTGCGGGGAAAGCGGGCGGAATAGATACAAGAACCCGCCGACGCTGGGGCTGTGTTCCCAGCGAGTCGGCGGGTTTGTATGTATAGGGAGAGATCAGCGCATGACGAGCTCGTGGTCCGCGGGGAGCGCGAAGGGCGTGCGCGCGGGGGCGCTCTGGTACCAGAAGGCGACGGAGGTGTAATCGTCGTAGCGGGGGCCCGTCCAACCGAGGTTATCCAGCGTCATGCGGAAGCCGCTGCGGAAGCGAACGGGGTCCTTGATGTGGAAGCGGTAGAGCAGAAAGCGCTGCTGCTGGGCGTAATTTTGGGAGTTGTCGCCCAGGATCGCGAACATGCCGCTGTACAGCCCGGCGTAGGTCTGGTACTTCCTGCGCGCGATGTCGTTGCCGAAGCCGTAGGAGCCGCCGAAATAGTCCTCGGTGCCGGTGTAGTGCAGGGAGGGGTAGCGGTCGCCGTCCAGATACATGCGCGCCTCGCCTTCCACCCAGCAGCTGTTGTGGCCGTTCATCCCGGTCGCCAGCGTCAGGCCCACGAACTGCCCCTGGCCGTGCACGCCGTCCAGCACGGTGTAGCTGCGGCCGCGCTGCACAGGGTGCTCCTGCCGGTACGCCGCGTGGAAGTAGCCGGCGTCCGGCGCGACAGGGCCTCTCTCGCCCGTGATGCAGTAGTAGAGGCTCTTTTGCTCCGCCGAGCGGTTCTCCATCGTGATGCGGCAGCCCTTGCGGAAGGGCATCTCCCAGTAGCTGTTGAAGCCCCGGCCCGGCGCGACCATCATCACCGCGGCGCTGAAGGCGGGATAGTTGCCGCTGCTGTCCAGCAGCGCCTCGTCGTAGGCGCAGCCGAAGAACGCGGAGAGCGGCGCCTCCACGCTGGGGAAGTCCGCGCCGTCCCAGTAGATGCGCAGGATGAAGCTGTGCCCCACGTACCCGGTGAACCACATCGTCTCGATGGTGCCGGGCCCTTCGACCCGGACGAGCTCCGCCTCCTCGCCGGGCTGGATCTCCACCGTGGGGCGCAGCTTGGTGCAGTCCCCGCCGCGGGATCCGCCGCTGCGCGCGCCGGTGGGATTCTCCGCGGAAAACGCGAATGTCTCGTGGTCGCTGATCCGGGTATAGTCCGCTGCCATTTTGCCATCCTCCTGTTGCATTTCTGATGAAAGGGCCGCTTTCAGTATACCACGACCATGAGAAAAAACAAGCGAAGGAACGCCGAAAAACCCTGATGCAAAAAGACGGACGGCCCTGATGCGGGAACGTCCGTCTTTGATGGATCGGTTTGGTTTTTCGTAAAGAGCGAGCCGTGCTGCTTATGGTTTGCAGTTTTGAAGCAGCCTTTTCAGCTCCGGCACGTCTTCGCTGATGATCTCCCAGACGAGCAGGAGATTGACGCCCTCATAGTCGTGCACGATGCGGTTTCGCAGGCCGTACATTTCCGCCCACGGTATTTCCGGGTGAGCGGCTGCAAAAGCATCGTCGACCGAATGGCACAACTCTCCGATCTGGCTGAGATTGAATACACAGGCCTCGACCAGCTTGGTGTCGCCCGAGAAGCTTTCATAGGAACAGCCTTCACAATAGCGGATGAGCTTCTCGCACAGGGGCAAGCATCTTTTCCACGATGCGCTCATTTCTCATAGATGGTCACCCCGGTCGTCTCGATCTCCCGCTCGATCCTGGAGCCACGCTCGATATGAGAAACATCCAGAATATCCACCGGCATCTGCGCCGCACGGCGAACGGCTTCCATAAACCCGACGAAGCGCAGGCCGTGCAGGTCGCTCGTCACCAGCAGGTCCAGATCACTCTTGTCCGTGGCCGTCCTTTTGGCAACGGAGCCGAACAAAACGGCGCGGGTGATCCCGTAATCCCGAAATACCGGGGTCAGCACCGTTTGCAGCCTCGTGATGTCTGTCACGGCCTTTTTCTCCTTTCCTGCTGTTCGCCCCGACCGCTATTGGTCGCAAGTCTTGCGGGAACTGCCCGATTTCCTTTGATAATACGCCGTTTCTTAGTCCAGCGGCTTCATCGTTGGAAAGAGGAGGGTGTCGCGGATGGAGGCGTTGTTGGTGAGCAGCATCACCATGCGGTCCACGCCGATGCCCAGGCCGCCGGTGGGGGGCATGCCGTAGGAGAGGGCGGTCAGGAAGTCCTCGTCCACCTCGCCGGCCTCCTCGTCGCCCGCGGCCTTGAGGGCCGCCTGGGCCTCGAAGCGGCCGCGCTGGTCGATGGGGTCGTTGAGCTCGGAGAAGGCGTTGGCGTGCTCGCGGCCCAGGATGAATAGCTCGAAGCGCTGTGTGTAGGCGGGGTCGTCGCGCATGCGCTTGGCCAGCGGGGAGATCTCCACCGGGTGGCCCAGGATGAAGGTGGGCTGGATGAGCTTCTCCTCCACATAAGTCTCGAAGAACAGGTTCAGTATGTCGCCCTTCTTGTGGCGCTCCTCGTAGGCGATGTGGTGCTCCTTTGCCAGCGCGCGGGCCGCCTCCAGGTCGGGCACCTGGGCGAAGTCCACGCCGGAATAGCGCTTGACGGCCTCCAGCATGGTCAGCCGCTCGAAGGGCTTATCCAGGTCGATGGTCAGCTCCCCATAGGGCACCACGGCGCTGCCGCAGACCTTCTTGGCTACCTGGCGGAACAGGTTCTCGGTCAGGTCCATCATGCCGAAGATGTCGGTGTAGGCCTGGTAGAGCTCCAGAAGCGTGAACTCCGGGTTGTGGCGGGTGTCCATGCCCTCGTTGCGGAACACGCGGCCGATCTCGTACACCGCGTCGAAGCCGCCCACGATCAGGCGCTTTAGGTGCAGCTCCAGCGCGATGCGCAGGTACAGGTCGATGTCCAGCGTGTTGTGGTGGGTGATGAAGGGCCGGGCCGACGCGCCGCCCGCCTGCGTGTGCAGGACCGGCGTCTCCACCTCCAGGAAGCCCGCCTCATCCAGATAGGAGCGGATCTCGGTGATGATGCGCGAACGCTTGACGAACGTCTCCTTGACCTCGGGGTTCACGATCAGGTCCACATAGCGCTGGCGGTAGCGGGTGTCCGGGTCCTTGAGGCCGTGGAACTTCTCCGGCAGAGGAAGCAGGGACTTGGAAAGCAGCGTCAGGGACTGGGCGTGCACGGAGATCTCGCCCGTCTTGGTGGTGAACACAAAGCCCTTCACGCCCAAAATATCGCCGATATCCAGGTTCTTAAAGTCCTGGTAGGCCTCCGCGCCGATGTCGTCACGCTTGACATACACCTGGATGCTGCCCTGGCTGTCCTGCAGGTGCAGAAAGGAGGCCTTGCCCATGATGCGGCGGGAGACCATCCTGCCGGCGATGGAAACGGGCGCGTTCTCCAGCGCCTCGTAGTTGGACTTGATGTCCCCGCTCCTGTGGCTCCTGTCGAAGGTGGTGATGGCGTAGGGGTCGCGCCCCTCGCGCTGCAGGGCCTGCAGCTTCTCCAGACGGATGCGGGCCTGCTCGCTCATGCGGAGCCGCTCCTGCTGCTCGTCCTCCTGCTCGGTCTGTGCGGCCTGTTCTGCCGGCGTCCGGTTTGGCTCGTCCATGTTGATCTTTTTTCTCCTTCGTGCGGCTATTTTACTTGCTCTCTGTGCGGTTTAGCGGCTCACGGACTTGATGGTGTAGTGCAGCGTGCCCGCGGGCACCACGATGTCCACCTGGTCGCCCAGGCTGCGGCCGAACAGGGCGCGGCCCACGGGGGACTCGGTGGAGATGCGGCCCTTGATGGGGTCGGACTCGGAAGCGCCCACCAGATAGTAGGTCACGTCGCGGCCGCGGTCCTGGTCGTGCAGGACCACCTTGGAGCCCACGGTGACGGTATCGCCGTTGGCCTCCTCGTCGGTGACCACCTGGGCGTTGCGCAGGGTGGTCTCCAGCTCCATGATGCGGCCTTCCATGAAGGCCTGCTCGTTCTTGGCCGCGTCGTACTCGGCGTTCTCGGAAAGGTCGCCGAAGGAACGGGCCACCTTGATGCGCTCCGCCACCTCGACGCGCTTGACCGTCTTGAGGTACTCCAGTTCCTCCTCCATCTTTTTCATGCCCTCGACCGTAAAGAGCTTGCTGTTTTCGCCAGGCATCAAAAAACGACCTCCTTATAAATTCATTCTCGTGCATCCGACGAAAAGCGCCACCCGACCCGACCCGGTCGCAGGTGCCGCTTCCTCATCTTTAAATTGTTGCTTTAGTATAGCGGAAGAAAGCCCGTTTGTCAACCGCGCGGGCGCAAAAGCGCGCCGTTATTTACGGATTGTTCATAAACTCGGTACAGGGAGGATACAGCGATGATCCATTTGCCGCAACGCGGGAAACGCCCCCCGCGTTTGTTTGGTGATCTCTTCCGGAAGAGGGAAAAAGAGGCCTTCCGCTCACGGCCGATCAAGGCCCAAAGGGAAGGAGAATAAGAAAGGAGAGAAGACGATCGGCTTTATGTGGAAATGGACACCCAAACGGCGCCGATGGCCGGCTGTTCTTTGCGCGTCCGTCCTGCTCACGCGCGGGGCGCTGACGGCGCTTGCCCTGCGGGGGCTCATCGCCCTGCCGGGAAAGCTCGGCCTGCTCGCGGCGGGGAGCGCGGACGACGCGCTGGCCCTGCTCGTCTGCGGCGCGCTCATGCTCTTGTTCCTGTATCTGTACGAAAGGCTCCCCTCGGACGGCGAAGGATACCAAGGGGAGGAGGACGACGAAAGGAGGCCGAACACGGCTTATGATCCCAAGGCTCACACCCAAACAACTCCGCTCTATGATCGTCCTGTGCGCGGCGGCGGCCCTGCTGCTGGGCGGGACGGCGCTGCTGCTGGCGAACCTGAACAGGCGCGCCCAGTTCCGAGCATCCTCGGCCTTGCCGCAGAGCTCGCCCTCGGAAACCGCGTCGGGGGGGGGGGGTAACGGGACTTCTGTGACGGGAAATATACACAGCGCGGAGCAGGTGAAGGCCGAGGGCTTCCTCGCGCTGGTCAACAAGGAATACCCGCTGCCCGACGATTACGAGCCGGACACGCTGGTGAACCTGGCGGACAAGCGGCCGCCCAACGTGATCGGCCTGAAGAACACCTCCATGGAGGCGGACGAGACCGCCTTCGCCGCCCTGTGCGAGCTGGCCGCGGCGATGAAGCAGGAGGGCTATGAGGGCCTGACGGTGATCGCGGCCTACCGCACCAAGGACTACCAGCAGGGCCTCTATCAGGAGGAAAACGGCGACGACGGCAAGGACGCCTCGGGCAAGCCCTTCGTGCAGACGCCCGAGGCCACCGAGCACAGGACCGGCCTGGCCTTCGACTTATCGGTCCTGGATTCCGCGGGCATGACGCTCACGTTCGAGGACACGCCGCACTACAAGTATTGCCTAAAGCACATGCACGAGTACGGCTTCATCCTGCGCTACCCGGAGGATAAGCAGGAGCAGACCGGCATCGGCTACGAGCCCTGGCACATCCGCTATGTGGGGATAGATGCGGCAAAGGAGATCCAGGAGCAGGGGCTGTGCCTGGAGGAATACCTAGCCGCCCTGCGGGCGGGGGAGTGACCGACGCTTATATACTCCTAAAGCGGGAGGACGGAACAACAAAGACAAAGCAAGGCCGGGGAGCGCGGGAAAAACGCCTCCCCGGTATTTGCGTATGCAAATTTCTTCTTGAAATATGCGGCGTCAGCGTTTACAATAGGGGACAGGAGGGGAGGAAGACTATGGACCTTGTACGTGTGACCATCTACACCACGCAGGAGGCGCTGGAGCTTGTGGGCTTTGCCCTCGAGCGGGCCGGCGTGCCCCAGTACGAGCTGGTGGAGGACAGCGAGGTCGTGCAGAAGTTTCTGGACGAGACCGCCGCTTCCTGGGACTATGTGGAGGCGGAAGAGGTGCTCTCCGCGCGGGAGCCCTGCGTGCGCGCCTTCTTAAGCGAGAACGAGACGGGGCAGGCGCAGCTGCGGGCCGTGAGGGCCTCCATCGAGCAGCTGAAGAAGGACCTGTGCGGCATGGACGCGGGGAGCCTTCGGATCGAGACGGACCTGGTGCGCCAGGAGGACTGGGCCGACAACTGGAAGCGCTACTATAAGCCCACGCCCATCGGCAAGAGGCTGCTCATCAAGCCCTCCTGGGAGGAGACGGAGGACCCGGAGGGAAGGCTGGTGCTCAACATGGACCCCGGCATGGTCTTTGGCACCGGCACCCACGAGACCACGCAGCTGAGCCTGCTGGCACTGGAGGAGTTCGTGCGCCCCGGCATGCGGGTGCTGGACCTGGGCTGCGGCAGCGGCATTCTGGCCATCGGCGCACTGCTTTTAGGCGCGGGACAGGCCGTGGGCGTGGACATCGACCCCAACGCCCGCGACATCGCCCGGGTGAACCTGCATGAGAACGGCTTTGCGGACGAGCAATGTGAGTTTTTGACCGGCAACGTGCTGGAGGACGAGACGCTGCTTACACGTCTGGGCCGGGCGGACCTGGTGGTGGCCAACATCGTGGCGGGCGTCATCATCCCGCTGGCCGAAAAGGTGCCCTCCCTGCTCAAACCGGGCGGGACGTTCATCACCTCCGGAATCATCTCCGAGAGGAAGGACGAGGTGGAACAGGCTCTGAGAAACGCGGGCCTCACCCCCGTGGTGATGCACGAAAAGAACGACTGGATCTGCCTTGCGGCCCGGCTCTCTTAGAAGCCGGACGCCCATAGATAGATAGAAAAAACAGACAGAAAGGAAGCAGAACGACATGAAGGACAAAAACGCGGCGGCCAACTTGCAGGCCATCGCCCACAGCGAGGTGTATCCCTACCGTTTCGACGACGGCAGCGTGACCCGCTCCGGCCTGATCCAGGATCAGGAAGGCCAGCAGAAGCTGGTGCTGGAGGCCGCGCCCGGCACGCAGGTGCAGGCCGACATCGCGGGGCAGAAGGTGAGCCTTACGGAGACGGAAACGGGCCTGTACGAGGCGGAGCTGCACCTAAAGCCCGGCTTCTACTACTGCCGCATCACCGTGGGCGGCGCGGATGTGCTAAGCCCCATGCTGCCCATCGGCTTCGGCTTCAGCCACCCGGTGAATTATCTGGAGGTCGGCCCCATCTACGCGCCCTGTCGGGACGAGAACGTCCCCCACGGCACCGTGCGCAGGGAATACTTTACGGACGTGGACACAGGGCTCACCGAAAGCTGCTTGGTATATACGCCCGCTGGCTATGACGACGGAACAGAGAAGTACCCCGTCCTGTACCTGCAGCACGGCGGCGGCGAGAACGAGACCGGCTGGGTGTACCAGGGCAAGGTGCACTTCATTTTGGACAACCTGATCGCCCAGGGCAAGGCCCTGCCCATGCTGGTGGTGATGAACACCGGCATGACCCGCAGCCCGGACGGCCGCCACGACCACCTCGTGTTCGTGGACAGGCTGGTCAACTCCATCATCCCCTTCATCGAGAAGAAGTACCGCACCCTGAACGACCGCGACCACCGCGCCGTGGCGGGCCTGTCCATGGGCGCCAACCAGGCGGCCGTCGCCTTCTGCGAGCATACCGACCTGTTCGCCTGTGTCGGGATCTTCAGCGGCTCCATGCACAACCACGTGGAGGGCACCGAAAACCCCCACCTGCGCGTCTATGAGGAGGACACCCCCGGCATGAACGCGCGCACCCGCCTGCTGTTCTGCGCCATGGCCAAGGACGATTTCTTCTTCCCCGGCTTCGCCAGGGACGATAAGTTCATCGAGGAAAAGGGCATTAACCAGCTGCGCCGCGTCTACGACGAGGGCACCCACGACTGGAACGTCTGGAGAAGGTGCGCCTACGAGTTCCTGCCCCTGCTGTTCAGAGTTTAAAGTTTACAAAAAGCATCGAAAGGCCCGCCTCTTTGGCGGGCCTTTCGGCTTATCTGTCCGGGCGGATGAGACGCAGGAGAAAGAAATGCGCCTGAGACAGGAAAGAAAACTGGATGTTTTATGGATTTGGTAGTTGATTTTTTCTTTGACCGGAATTATAATAAAGGCAGTTGCTCTTGTGAAGACGGCGCCGGGTCTGTGGTTGAAAGTCGATGCCAGTCGCGGGCGAAACGATCCACGTAAGTCCGTAAAATACGGATGAGCATGGCGCGGTCTAGTGGTAAGTCCGGCCGGGCGGAACGGGGTTTTCCCGGGCAGCCCGAGAGAAGCAGTAGTGGGGAGGGGAAGCACCCCTTAGGAGCGAGACTTCCGGCCGGCGAGTGTGGGGTCAAAGACCAGGTCAGCCGGGGCGCGTTTCCATCAGGGTAACAAAAGATCAATCGGAGGGATACCTAACCATGTACGAAGACAAGACTTTGGTTTGCAGAGACTGCGGCGCTGAATTCGTTTTCACCGCTGGCGAGCAGGCTTTCTACGCCGAGAAGGGCTTCCAGAACGAGCCTTCCCGCTGCAAGGCTTGCCGTGACGCCCGTAAGGCCAACGGCGGCGCGCGTCGTGACGATTCCCGTCCCCGCGAGATGTACGATGCCATCTGCGCTGAGTGCGGCAAACCCACCAAGATCCCCTTCATTCCCAAGAACGACCGCCCCGTTTACTGCAGCGAGTGCTTCCAGGCTCGTACTCGTAGGTAATCCTACCGGCCATACTTTCGGAAAGATGGATATCTAAGGCGATCCCCGGGAGAATCCTCTCGGGGATCGTTTTATGGGAAAATCCCTTATAAAAACAGAAATAGATAAATAGAAAAAAGACCGTAAATTGGGGGAAATCAAGACCGATGAGCGAAAACACAAAGGGCCGAAACAAACGCGGCTTCTGGCTCTGCTGCCTGATGTTCGTCCTGTTCTACATGTCCCACGGCAGCTATTATCCGTATATCGGGCTCTATTACAACGAGATCGGCCTGGACAACCGGCAGATCGGCATCGTCTCGGCCTTGGGGCCGTGCCTGGCGATGCTCGTGCAGACGTTCTGGGGCCGCTTTGCGGACCGCAGCGGCAGGCGGCGCGTGCTGGCGCTGACGCTGCTCCTGTCCGCGGGCAGCATGCTGCTGTTCTATCTAAACCGCAGCTTCGGCTATACGCTGCTCATCGCGGGGCTGTACGTGGTCTGTTCCACCTCGTCCCAGCCGCTGACGGACACCATCGCCCTGGACTACTGCTCCGCGTCGGGCTTCCGCTTTGCGCCCATCCGCCTCTGCGGCACCATCGGCTTCGGGGTGATGCCCCTGCTGGTGGGCGGGCTCATGAACCGCTCCATCACCAACATATTCCCCTTGTACGCCGCGTTCTGCGTGCTGGCGGCCGCCGCCAGCCAGTTCGTGCCCGGCGCGCAGGGCGAGGGGGAGAGGAATAAGGACAAGCCCCGCGGGGCCGGCAAGGGCGCCGTGCGCGGCATGCTGCGGGACCCGGCGATCCTGTTCGTGCTGCTGCTCAATTTGGTGGTCAACGTCTGCCTGTCCACCACCAGCTTCCTGCCGGTGTATGCCGCCGGCATGGGCATGAGCAACCAGAAGGCCGGACTGCTCAACAGCGTCTCCGCCGCCTGCGAGGTGCCCATCTTCCTGTGCATCGACCGCATACTGCGCCGCTTCCGCAGGGAGCACGTGATGCTCGCCACGCTGTTCTTTACCGGCCTGCGCATGATGTTTGCATATCTTGCGGGCCTGTTCCCCCAGCAGGGCTTTCTGCTCTTAGGCCTTTCCCAGGCGCTGCACTCGGTCTCCTACATCATGCTCTACTACTGCTCCGCCCAGTTCATCCACGGCCGCGTGCGGCCCGAGGCCCGCGCCACGGCCCAGACGCTGGTGGCCATGGTGGCCAGCGGCCTGGCCAAGGCCGTGGGCTCCGTGGCGGTGGGCGCGTTGGGCGACGCGCTGGGCCTTCAGAACGCCTACCTCTGCGCGGCGGGCTTCGTGGCGCTCTCCGTCCTGCCCGTGTGCCTGCTCTACCGAAAGGTGAAGGGCGGCGCGGAGGAGGGCGCGGCGCTCAAAGGTTAATAAAGATTGAATTTGCACCTCGCGGTCTTGATTTTTAACAAGGGGCGTTTTAAGATGAAAATAACGGAAGCGTCAGGTGAAAGCGCGCGCCCCCGTCATGGTGAAGGCGGGCGTGAAGCCCAAGCTCCCGACCAGGCGCAGCGACGGTGCGTTGCTGTTCTCCGCGCGGTAGAGGGGATAGAACCCTTCCTTTAGGAGAGAGGCGCTCAAGAACGCCACGGCCCTGCGCCCATACCCTTTGCCCCTCTCATGCGGGTGCGTAAAGACGCTCACGTCCCCGAAGTGGCCGAAGGGCACGGCCCCGGCGCAGGCGAGCAGCTTCCCCTTCTCGGAAAAGACGCCCGCCGTCCATGGGTCGTCCGCCTCCACGGCGGCGGCCTCCCATTCCCGCTTGCAGCCCCTGTGAAGAGAACGCAGCGCTGGCGTATCCTCCACCGTCAAGGGCCTGACGAGAGGGCCTTCCTTAAGCACAGGCGCTTTGCATAGCCAGAAGGCGCTGACCGTCTCCGGCTCAAAGAGAAGCCCCGGCTCGAACAGGAAGCGCCAGATCCCGTCAAAGTCCAGCGTGATGTCCGTTTCCCTTAAGTCCGGCAGGGCGTCCTTAAGCTCCGGGCAGACGAGCAGCAGGCGGGAGGAATCGCTAAAGCGGTACAGGCAGAGGGGATAGGCGGGGCTCAAATTCTCGTCCACCGCCGCGCTCGATCGGGCGGGCGGCAGGCCGAGGGCCTGCAGATACAGATCGCGGAAATTCTCCATGCGTTGCGCTCCTTTTTGAAGTGGTCAATTTAGCTGGTCATCAGCTTTTATTTTAAGGAGGTCATCCCATGAGAGTCAAGATTTATTATGCCGGCGACAAGCCCTGCGTTCAGGAAGTCGCCATCACCATCGCGGCCCAGGCCAAGCAGAACTCCGAGCCCCTGCCTCCCGCTTACATGCCCGAGAACATGGCCCTAGCCTTTGTAGGCACCGTCGCCAAGGGCAAGAAGCCCGACAAGCGCGCCCTGGACTTCATCAACGTGCTGGACAACAAGCGCGTTGCCGCCGTCGCCCTGTTCTGCACCAGCCCGAAGCTGGACGGCGACTGCCTGGACGTCCTGGCCAACGCGGCCAAGGAACGCGGCGTCAAGGTCATCGAGGAGAGGCTCGTTGCCAACGGCAAGGGCACCTTCGGCGGCAAGATGCCCACCGACGAGGACCTGAACAAGGCCAAGACCTTCGCGGACAAGTGCCTGGACCTGGTCTCCAACCACCAGCTGTAAGACAAGCGGCCCCAAACGGGCGCGGGAAAACCTTCCCGCGCCCGTTTCTTATGTGAAAAGCCCTTTGTTTCGGGCTGAAAAAGCCGCCTTCCCGGCGGTTTCATCCAAAGATAATTTGACAGGAAGGCCCCCGTGGGCTACCATTGTAAGCAGGAACGGAAACGGAAGGAGGCGGGGCGGATGCGGGTGCCCAAGGTGCTGGCCCTGCACGACGTGGTGTGCCTGGGCCGCTGCTCCCTGACGGTGGCGATCCCCACGCTCTCGGCCATGGGCGTGAAGGTCTGCCCGCTGCCCACGGCGCTGCTCTCCTCGGACACCGGCGGCTACGGCCCCGTGTACGTGCGGGAGCTGACCGGCGACATGGAGAAGGTATTGGAGAAGGTCCGCGCGCTGGGCGAGGGCTTTTCCGCCGTGTACAGCGGCTATCTGGGCTCCCCGGACCAGGCGGCTCTGGTGCGGCGGGCCATGGACTATTTTCCCGGCCTGCGCGTTGTGGACCCGGTGATGGGCGACGAGGGCAGGCTGTACCAGAACATCGATGAGGGCATGGTGCGGGCCATGCGCGCCCTCTGCGGCGCGGCGGACGTGATCACGCCCAACCTGACCGAGGCCTGCTTCCTGTCGGACACGCCCCTGCCAAAAGGGCCGGTGGACGCAAAGTTCGCCCTCTCCCTCTTGGAAAGGCTGCGTTCTCTGGGCTGCGGCTCCGCGGTCGTGACCTCGGTGCGGCTCAAGGGCCGTCCCGGCGAGCTGGCGACGCTGGCGCAGGAGAAGGACGGCCCCGCCTTTGCCCTCAGCACCGCCCGCGTGCCCGCCCATTTCCCCGGCACGGGCGACCTGTTCGCCTCGGTGCTGACGGGACGGCTGGTCGGGGGCGCTTCCCTGATCGACGCCGCCGCGACCGCCTCCGACTTCGTGGGACAGGCCGTGGCCTTTACGCTCGAGCAGGGCACGCCCGCCCGGGAAGGGGTGCTCCTGGAGGCCCTGCTAGGCCGCCTGCAAAAGGTGGACGGCCAAAACGTCGAGAGGCTGAAGCTCAAGGAGGCGGGGGAATGAGGGAGTCTGCGTTCCGCCGCCGCTGGATCACCCCCTCGCGGGTGCTCTTGTTCGGCTTCCTGCTGCTCATACTCTTTGGCGCCTGCCTGTTCCGCCTGCCGGGGATGAGCACGGGCGGCCGCCTGTCCTTCGTGGACGCGCTGTTCACCGCCACCTCCGCCGTCTGCGTGACCGGCCTGTCCGTTTTGGACCCGGGCCGCGACCTGAGCTTCGCCGGCCAGCTGCTGCTGCTCATCCTCATCCAGATCGGGGGCCTGGGGTTCATGACGCTCTCCACGCTGCTCATGATGGCCTTAGGCCAGCGCCTGAGCCTGCGCGAGCGGCTGACGCTGCAGGACTCCTTAGGCCAGGACGCCCTGCGCGGCGTGTCCCAGCTGGCCCGGCGCATCGTGGGCCTGACCGCGCTGCTGGAGGGAATGGGCGCGCTTTTGCTCTATCCCAGCATGGCCGCCCGGCACGGGCCCCTGCGGGGCGTATGGTCCGCCCTGTTCCACGCAGTCTCCGCCTTCTGCAACGCGGGCTTCGACCTGGAAGGCGGCTATGCGAGCTTTCGCAGCGACCCGGCCGTGCTGCTCACCACCATGGCGCTCATCACGCTGGGGGGCCTGGGCTTCCACGTGATCTTCGAGCTGCACAGGAAGAAGGGCCGCTTCCGCGCTCTGAGCCTGCACACGAAGCTGGTGCTGCTCTCCTCCCTGCTCCTGACGTTCGGCGGGGCGCTGGCCTTTGCGGTCTTTGAGTGGCGCAACCCCGAGACGCTGGCCCAGCCGGGCCAGGGCCCGGCGCTGCGGCTGCTTCACGCCCTGTTCCAGTCGGTCACCTGCCGCACGGCGGGCTTTGCCACCTTCGACCAGGCGGGCCTTACGCAGCCCTCCTTGGTGCTGACGCTCCTGCTCATGTTCATCGGCGCCTCGCCGGCCTCCACCGGCGGCGGCATCAAGACCACCACCTGCGCGGTGTTCGCCCTGATGGTGGGCCAGGTGCTGGCCGGCCGGCCGCGCATCGCCCTCTTTGGCCGCAGCATCGCCCAGGAGCAGGTGAACCGCGCCGCCGTGCTGCTGATCCTCGCCTTTTTCCTGATCGTGCTCTCCCAGCTGGTCCTGACGCTGCTCATGGACGCGGGGCTTTCCTCCTCCTGGGTGCTGTACGAGACGGTCTCCGCCTTCGGCACGGTGGGCCTGACCATCGGCGTGACGGAGAAGATGGGCTGGGCGGCCAAGCTGTGGACCTCTCTGGTGATGTACGTGGGCCGCGTGGGGCTGCTGACGCTGGCCGTCGGCCTGTCCCGCCGGGCGCGCAAGGGGGAGGAAAGGACCGAATACCCCGAGAGCCGCATCATGATCGGCTGACGCGCATTTCAGGCGTTTCCTAACTTCAAGCAGGAAAGGACAAAAGAACCATGCCGGGTAGAAAAAAGACAAAGCAATTCGCGGTGATCGGCCTGGGACGCTTCGGCAGCTCCGTGGCCCGGACCCTGTGCGCCATGGGCTACGACGTGCTGGCCGTGGACCGGGAGATGGAGCTGGTGCAGGACATCGCCGACCAGGTCACCCACGCGGTGCGCGTGGACGTGACGGACGAGGCCGCCCTGCTCTCCCTGGGCCTGCGCGATTTCGACGTGGCCGTGGTGGCCATCGGCGCGGACATACAGGCCTCGATCCTGGTGACCATGCTCCTAAAGGAACAGGGCGTGCCCCAGGTGCTGGCCAAGGCGGGCAGCGAGCTGCACGCCAAGGTCCTGGCCAAGGTGGGCGCGGACCGCGTGGTCTTCCCCGAAAGGGACATGGGCGTGCGCACCGCGCACAGCCTTGGCACCAACAGCGTGCTGGACTACATCGAGCTGTCCGCGGACCACTCCATGGTGGAGCTGGAGATCCCCGCCGTCTGGGAGGGCAAGAGCATGATGGAGCTCAAGCTCCGCCAGAGCTACGGCTTAAACGTGGTGGCCGTCCGCAGGCAGGGCGGCGGCATCGACGTTTCCCCCTCCGCCCAGGAGAAGCTGCACAGCTCCGACGTGCTCATCGCCGTGGCCAAACGCGACGACCTCCGCCGCCTGGACGACCTGACCAAGGGCAAATAAGCGGCAGAACAACAAAAAAGCCAGCGGATACGACAGGTGTCCGCTGGCTTTTTGAGGATAAAGGCGCAAAAGAATTTCTTGAACAATTCAAGAAATTCTTGCGTTTTTATACTGGGTGTGTTATCCTATCCTTGAGGATCGGAATGCCCAAGGATCTTAACAACGAAGGAGGTTTCGGATGGCGGTCAGGTACAACAAGCTTTGGAAGCTGATGGTCGATAAGAGCATCAACAAGACGGAGCTGACCCATCTTGCCGGGATCAGCACGAACGCGATGGCAAAGCTCGGGCGCAACGAGGACGTCCGTGTCCAGGTGCTGGAGAAGCTCTGCACCACGCTGGACTGCAAGCTTGACGATATTGTTGAATTTGTTCCCGATGAGGAAAAGTCCCCCGGAAAAAAGAAAAAAGAAGGCCGGTGACCGTATGTCGTATAGTTCTGAGCTGTATATGCACGACCTGGACCGGAAGGCCACAGCCGCGCTGAACACCTTCCCCAGGTTCACAAAGCTGCTGGAAGCGTATCAGGCCAACTTCGATGAAAAAGCCGCCAAGATCGATCTCCTTTCCAACGCGATCCGGCTGAGCGACAGGCAGATGCCGGGCGTCTATCAACTGCTGCCGCCCATCTGCGACCAGCTGGGCATCGAGGTGCCGGAGCTGTATTACGTCAAATCGGATGCGATGAACGCCGCGACCGGCGGCAGCGTCCACCCGTATCTGTTCGTTACCTCCGAACTGGTGGACAAGCTGCCGCGGGACCTGATCTCGAGCGTTTTGGCGCACGAATGCGGGCACATCGCCTGCAAGCATTTCCTGTACCATTCCATCGCGTCGAAGCTCGTGGACGGCATCAACAACAGCCCGCTCACGCGCATTCCTGCCATCCGCGCCCTTTTGTCGCCGACGCTGGTGCGGGCGCTGCTGTTTTGGGACAGGTGCAGCGAACTGTCGGCGGATCGCGCCTCCGTGCTCTGCGACGGGGACGTGGACAGAACGGTCGACGCGCTCCTGAAGGTGCACGGCTATGACGAAAAGATCGACAGGACGGAGTTCCTGAAGCAGGCCATCGACCTCAATGCGTTCGTCAACGATTCGGGCGCAAACAAGTTCCTGGAGCAGATGCTGATCCGGGAAGAAAGCCATCCACGCATGGCGACGCGCGCCTACGAGTGCTACGAATGGTCGAGGTCCGAGCAGTACCGCGGGATACTGAACGGCACGTACACGCTCAGGGAAAAGCGGGCGGAGGAGGAGCGCTGCACGGAGGAAGAGGTCATCTCCGCGGAAGTCGCCGTCACCGCGGAAGACCCGCAGGCAAAGCGCGGCATCGACGAGGTGAATCGCTCGCTGCAAAGGGTCGAGGAAGAGCTTGCGCGCTACACCGTCAGTGCGGACAGGACCGATTACGCCCTGGCCATCAGCAGCGGCATCCTAAGCGGCATCATCGACAGCGTGTATGTAGGCGCTTTCGATCTGCAAGAGGCCGACCAATGGGGCAATGAAAAGGTAAATGCCTTTGTGATAAAAGTAGCCCAAATGAGGGGATACAAAGGGAACGAGCTTCCTGGAGCGATAGAATATCTGGAGAAAGAGTTCCCCATCGCGGCGGACAAGGCAACGAATAATTTCGGCGGGGGAAAGCAGCATCATCTCCGCGATTTTTCTCATCATCCAACACCCTTTGGCCTTTTTTGTTCCATTTTGACGCAGTTTACGTGCAAAGTCTATGGAACGGATGTTGACGGAAAGTTTTTACGGGTCAAATTGGACGAGAATGGACTTGAACTGATCGGAAAAGGCGTCAAGGAAAAAATCATCTGCGGCACCATCAACTGGTTTTTCCACATAGCGAGCGATATGGCCGGATCTTCAAGTTCTGTGCGGGAAGGCAAACTTGGGACAGGATTGCCCGGACCGCTGGTCTCCCTGCTAAAGGAACTGTCCGCTTTGCCCATATTTCGGAAAACGAATAAAGATGGGCACAAAGAGTTTTCCGTGTTCATCTCGAAATTGTTCAACGGAACGCTGCTGGGGGAGAGGGATGAAAACAATAAGCTGATCCCCCATAAGTTCGATCTGCGAACGGAACTCGGCGTTCAGCGACACATCGCCCGTCAAACGGTCCCGGTCATCATAAACGAGTGCATCGTCAGATCGGTGTACTTCGTTCGGCGCTTCGTCATGGAGCTTGCCAGCTCCAACTTGAGCGGGACAGAAAAACTCGCCGATCTGAATTGGGAAGCGATGCGGCCATTCCACAACCGCACGGTCGACCGGATGCTCACGATCTCCACCATGACGCTCACCATCGCCGACACGGCCGACGCCGCCATCCACGCCGCGATCGAGTCCGGCGGCAATTGGGTGCTGTTCTCCGGCAGGTTCGTGACGAGGTTCAACTACGTGGGCGCCGGCAGGGCCGCGGTCGCGATCTTCAAGGAGATCCCCACCGAAAGGAAGGAGATACAGCTGCTCCACGAAAAGATGCTGCTTTCCGAGGAAAAGGCGTCCCTGTTCCTGGAACAGCTGCAGGAGTTCAAGGCCAGGCTGGAGGAAAGGGTCTCCAACTACCTGGCGGAGGACATCACGCAGTTCATGTCGGGCTTCGACTATATGCAACAGGGCTTGTCGCAGGGGGATTCCGACCTGGTGATCCGCGGGAACGTCATCATCCAGAAGGTCCTCGGCCGCCAGCCGCAGTTTACGAACCAGAAGGAATTTGATGCGTTGATGGAGTCGGAAGAGCCGTTGACGCTGTGATGGGAGGTATTTAGAGGCATGGCAAAGAAAGAACCCGAACAGGAGAAGGGCAAGGGCATCCTCAACACGCTGCACGGCGCGGTGGACTCGGTCAAGGAGTCCGTCAAGGAGACGGTGCAGAACGTGAAGCTGCCGGAGTTTAAGGCGCCGGAGCTGAAGGTCCCCGAACAGGTGAAGGACCTGTTCAAAAAGAAGCCCCGCAAGGAAGAACAGGGCGACCGGGACGAGCAGGAAGAGCCGCTGGAGATCAAGACCATCTCCACACGGAACGCCATCAAGATCATCTACTACCTGATGGCGGCGGACGGCGAGATCTTTCACAACGAAGAAGAAAAGTTCGACGCCATCGGGATGGAACTGGACCCGGGCTTTGCGGAGCACAAGGAGAAGATCGTCCGGGAATGCAAGGCCCAGATGGACAAGGTCATCGACCCGGAGGACTATTACGACGTCCTGCAGGACGGCGCCGAGCTGGCGCTCCTCTCCTCAACGCCGACGGCGGACACGTTCATCACGCCGAAGCTGCTGGTCTGGGATCTGCTGACCGTCGCTTACAGCGACGAGAGCTACGACGAAACGGAGAGAAGGTTCCTAAAGCACATCGTGCGCAAGCTGGATATCGATAAGGCGGTCTTCCTGGAGATGGAGAGCAGCATCCAGACGCTGATGGACCTGGAAAAGGAGCTTGCCTGGATCAAGACCACGGACAGGCCCTATCTTACGATCGAGGCCATGGTCAACGAGATCGCGGAAAGAAAAACCGTGATCTTTGACAGCGTGAAAGATCTGATCGCGCTTTAAAGGAGGAACGAAATATGTTAGCGCTACCGATCCTGTTTATTGGCATAGCCGCTGCGTCAGGAGCCTTTGGCGTGGGCAAGACCGTGAAGGCCGGGATCGATTCTGTCAACGCGAGCAACATCAACAAGAGCGCCAACGAGATCGTGGAGAGCTCCACAAATGCGTTGAACGCGCAGAGGCTGGCCTGCGGCAATTCGCTCTCGCACCTGGGCAGCGAGAAGCTGTTCGTGCTGAACACGAGCATGTCGCAGTTCCTGGATACGTTCACGAAGATCAAAAACGTAGACTTTCGGGATACAGAGGGGCTTGACGAGCTGCACAGGCTCCACGTGGACGAGAAAGAATTTACCGAAATGAAGACCATGGTGAATTTCGCCGGCTCTCTGGCGGGCGGCGCGGTCGCCGGGACCGCAGGCGGAGCGCTGGCGGCCTTCGGCGCGTACGGAGCGGCGCAGTCGTTCGCCTTCGCCTCGACCGGCACGGCGATCGCCGCCCTGCACGGCGCGGCGGCCACCAATGCGACGCTGGCCTTCTTCGGGGGCGGTTCCCTGGCTGCGGGCGGGCTCGGCATGGCGGGCGGCACCCTGGTGCTCGGCGGCCTTGTGGCGGGCCCCGCGCTCATGGTCATGGGCCTGGTCACGGGCCAGGTCGCCAAGAAAAACCTCGAGAAGGCCTATACCAACAAAGCGGAGGCCACGCAGATCGCCTCCCAGCTGGATGCGGCGTCCCTGCAGTGCGAAACGATCCGGCGGCGCACCTATCTGTTTTACAACCTGCTCGCCCGGCTCGATACCTATTTCCTCCCGCTGATCTACAAGATGGAGGACATCGTGAAGGCCGAAGGGGACGATTATCAGCTGTATTCCGACGCGTCCAAGAAGACGGTCGCCTCCTGCGCGAGCGTCGCGGTCTCGGTCAAGTCGGTCCTCGATACGCCGCTTCTGACGGATGACGGGCTCTTGACGGAGGAATCAGAGGGCAAGGCGGCCAGCATCGAGGGCTTCCTAAAGAACATGCGGATCCCGTATTGACATGCTGCAAAAAACGGCCGTTCTCCGCGATGGGGAAGGGGCCGTTTTTTGTTTGTTGGAAAGATCATACAGCGCGGAGAGATACAAAAATGTCGAAAAAACACTATACACGGAGGGCGGTTTGTGGCATACTTATATGTTGTGGGCTTTGCGATATAGAAAAACATCGAAAAAGAGACGCGGGCCCCAGACGGGAAGGAGCGTGGCGCACCGACCATGAGAAGGTCTTTTCGGATCCCCCTGCTGCTGCTGGCCTTCGCGCTGTGCCTGTTCGGCGGCATGGCCCTGGCCCAGGCGGAGGAGGGCTGGGAATACGCGGTGAGCGAGCGCCATTTCGACGAGGACGACGTGGAGGAGAGCCGCCAGGCGAACGCCTGGATCCAGCCCGTGCAGACGACGGAGCCGCAGCCGGACGCGCCCAAGGACATCAACGTCCAGGGCCTGATCGCGCCCAACGGCTACGACCTGCCCTACGCCATCTTCGTGGACAGGGAGAACCAGATCGTCTCCGTGATGGAGAAAAACGAGACGGGCGCTTTCTCGCGGGTGGTGGACCAATACATCTGCTCCACGGGCGCGTCGCGGTCCTGGACCCCCGCGGGCGTCTACAAGCTGACGAGCTCCTCCCGCAAGGAGTGGCGCTACTTCCCCACTTCCCACTGCTACATACGCTACGGCGTGCGCATCTTCGGCAATTATTTCTTCCATTCCATCATCTACGGCCGCCAGAGCATGTCCTCCCTGCGCAAGGCCTCCTATGAGGATCTGGGCTCCCGCGCCTCCCACGGCTGCATCCGCATGCTGGACGAGGACGTCCACTGGATCTTCGACCACTGCCCCGCCGGGACGCTGGTCTGGATCATGGACGGCGAGAAGGACGAGGCCCTGCGCCAGTCCCTGCTGCCCACGCCCTACGTCTCCACCACCGAAAGGGATTTCGGCAAGTACGACCGGCTGGACCAGAGATAGCAAGGCACAAAGGAAGCCCGGCTCCGCGTTCCGCGGAGCCGGGCGTTTTCATGCCTTGAAAGCGGTTTGGTCTTATGCGTGCAGGACGAAGCCGGGCAGCTCCTCGGCGGTGGCCATGCCGTTGGCCAGCGCCTTTTCGCGGGAGGCCTCGTAGAGCTCCGCAAAGGTGGCGGAAATGTAGGGCTGCACGAACAGCGTGCCCACGCCGCAGCAGAGCGCGCCTAAGAACAGCCAGCCGAGGAAGCTCAGCTCCAGCACGAAGATGTCCCACTTCTCGCCGTGGGTCATGGCGCGGGAGAGCTCCAGCGCGCGCCGCCAGGAGAGCGAGGGGTTCTCGGCCATCAGGTATTCCACGAAGAAATACTCATAGCTCTTGACGATGCCGGGGATGACGAACAGCAGGCTCCAGAGGGAGACGAACAGCCGCTTCATGAAGACGGCGCCGATCACGCGCAGGTAGCCGGCGCGGAAGCAGGAGAACAGGCAGCCCAGGGACGGCTGGCCCAGACGGTTCTCCATGAAGTAGCGGTTGGTGCCGACCTGCACGGGATAGGCCACGAAGATCTCCAGACAGAGAACGATACCCACCGTGAGCAGCAGGATGATCGTGGAAACGGCCAGTATGGCCGTGAGGGCGGCCGCGCCGCCGGGGTAGGCGAACAGATCGTCCAGCGCGGACTCGAAGCCGTGCATGCCGCCGCCGACGGACGAAGCGCCGCCCACGGCCTGCATGGAGCCGGACGCGCCCACCGCCGCGCCGCTGCCGGAGGCGCCGGAGCCGACGAACAGCCCGCAGATCAGGCAGGCGAGGAACGCCATCCAATAGCGGCCGCGCAGGGCCGCCTTCGCGTTGGTCTTGAGAAGATCCCGCGTCCACATCATAGTAGAAGACCTCCCTTTTCCGGGCGCTGCGCCCGGGTCGCTCGATGATTTTTCTGTTTTAAGTATACGCCCCGCGGCCCTTCCCTGCAACCGATTTCGCCTCAAAATCACAAAATGCGAACCAAAAACATCCATTTCGCGTTTAAATTTACAGAGCTAGGTTTTCTTTCCGCCCCGCATGCGGTACAATAGGGGAAGGAAACATACACAAGGAGGGGTTTATTCCATGGCGTTTGTGATCTGGCTGTTCGTGGTCGTCGCGGCCCTGGCTGCCGCCCTGTTTATCCGCGTGGCCTACATCGGCCGCGCGTTCAGCAAGCTGAGCACCAAGGCGCTGGCGTCCTTCTGCTTCCTGCTGGTGGGCATACTCTGCGCCTGCGCGCAGCCCCTGGGCCCGGGCAGGAACGCCTACGCGGTGCTGATGCTGCTGGGCCTGTTCTGCGGCCTGGCCGGAGACATTGCCCTGGCCTATCAGGAGGTGTTCCCCCGCCGCAAGGAGAAGTACTTCCTGGTGGGGCTGTCCGCCTTCCTGCTGGGGCACCTGTTCTACATCTCGGCCTTCGCCTGCCAGCCCCAGGCCGGCGCGCTCTGGCTGGGCCTTGCGGTGCTCCTGTTCCTGGCGCTGCTCTGCGCGCAGGTGTTCTTTAAGCTGGAGCTGGGCCGCATGCGCCTGCCCGTGTACGTGTACGCCGGCGTGATCAGCGTGATGGTGGGCCTGGCCTGCGGCGCGGCCGTCGCGGGCGGCGCGCTGGGCTGGCTGGTCTGCATCGCGGGCTGGCTGTTCGCCTTCTCGGATGGCGTGCTGGCCATCCTCTACTTTGGGCGCCCCAAGGCCCGCTGGCTGACCGCCGCGAACCTGGGCAGCTACTACCTGGCCCAGCTGCTGCTGGCGCTGACGATATGGCTGCGGTAACGGAGATGCCCAAAACGCTCGTGCGCCCCTTCCGAGATGGAGAGGAGACGGAGCTGTCCCAAATGATCGGCCGCACGCTCAGAAAGAGCAACGCGGGCGACTACCCGCCGGAGGAGATCGAGCGCCTGTCCGCAAAGATGAGCCCGGAAGCGCTGAAAGAGCGCGCCGCCTGGACGCACATGTACGTGGCGGAGCGGGCGGGCAGGCTCGTGGGCTGCGCGGCGATCGGCCCCTTCTGGGGAAGTCAAACGGAGGTCAGCTTCTTCAACGTGTTCGTGGAGCCGGATATGCAGGGGCAGGGCGTGGGAAGGAGCCTCATCGAGGCGCTGGAGCGCGATCCCATGTTCCTGCGGGCCGAGCGGGCGGAGATCCCCGCGTCCATCACGGCGGTCAACTTCTACAAGAAGTTCGGTTACACGGAAAAGCCGGGGAAGCGCTACCCGGACGAGGAAGGCCTGTACCGGCTGGAAAAGCGGCTAAGGCCGCGGGAGGTCTGACTTAAGGCCTGCGCGGGAAACCAAATCAATATCATCGAACGCAGAAAAGGAGCGGGCGCCTGGCGCATCCGTTCCTTTTTCTCATAAGGGAACTATCGGGTATTTATGGCAGAGAAAAGGAGCGGCTCGTGGCACACCGTTCCTTTTTCTCATAAGGGGAACCGCCGGGCGTTCGAGAAATGGGAGGAAAGGGGCATTTAGGGCAGAGAAGGAGCGGGCGCTTGGCGTACCCGTTCCTTTTTCTCATAGGGGAACCGCCGGGTATTCGAGGGATGCAAAATGCAAAGGGATTTTAGTGCAGAAAAAAGGAGCGGGCGCTTGGCGCGTCCGCTCCTTTTGGCGTTGGCGTTTACAGGATGCGGGGATCGACCCGGCGGGAATCCTCGTCGGCGGAGAGCTGCTCCGCGCTGGCGATGCGGATGGTGTCCATGCAGCTTTCCGGCGTGCAGGCAAGGGGCTGAACGCCCGCCTCCAGGCACTTGGTGTAGTAGACGATCTCGCGGTAGTAGCCATCGTCCGCGGGCATGTCGGGCACGAAGCCCTTCTGCCCCACGGGATAGACGGTCAGGCCGCCGTCGCGGGCCAGCACCAGGCAGGCGCGCTCGAAGTTGACGCGGAAGATCATCTCAAAGCCGAAGTCGCCGTTGATGGTCCAGTCGTCCTGGGCGTTGACCACCTTGCCGTCCGGGTAGAAGTACTGGGTGGAGACGGCGTCGTAGCCGCTGCCGGGGAGCACGTTCTTGGCCTGGCAGGAGACGGTCGCGGGCATGCCGAACAGCCAGTTGATGGTGTCCACGTCGTGCACGTGCTGGTCCATCAGCGCGCCGCCGCTCAGCTCCTTCTTCTGCAGCCAGTTGTTGTAGGACCACATGGGCGTGGAGCCGCCGCGGAAGAAGTAGGCGCTGGTCACCTCGCCGTAGGTCTTTTCGTCCACGCATTTCTTGAGCTGCTCGTAGGCGGGCCAGAAGCGCAGGCACTGGGCGATCATGAGCGTCTTGCCGGAGCGGTCGCGGGCGGCGATCATCTCGCGGCACTGCTCCACGTTCAGCGCCATCGGCTTTTCGCACAGCACGTTCAGGCCGTGGTCCATCGCGTAGATGGCGGCCTTGGCGTGCTCGTAGGTGGGCAGCGGGGTGTCCACGTAGTCCAGCTCCACCTCGTCGATCATCTGCTTGTAGTCGGTGTAGAGCTTGACGTCGCCCAGCTCCAGCCCCTTGCTGCCGGTGTCGATGTTGATGGTGATGTCCGTCCTCCTGAACTTCTCCTCGTCGATGTCGCAGACGGCCACCAGCTTGACGGGGTAGCCCTCCTTCATCAGCCTCTGGTAGCAGGCCAGGTGTCCGCGGCCCATGCCGCCCAGACCGATCAAAGCAACCTTGAGCATAACCAAAATACCCTCCTTAAAAATATGTGCAGGTGTTTTACATGTTCAGGATCATCTCGAGGGCCGCGCGCGTCTGGCGCACGAGCCCCAAGGGCGCGTGCTTGTAGGAGCCCATCTCGGCGGTCAGGGGGCCGTCGTAGCCTATCGCGCGCAGCTCCTTCATCGCGGCGGGGAAGTTCACGTCCCCGGCCAGCAGGTCGCAGAAGCCGTCCAGCGTGCCCACGGAGCGCTTAAAGTCCTTGACGTGCACGCGGCCGATCCGCTTGCCAAGGATGCGCACCCATTGCTCCGCAAAGCCGAACAGGATCACGTTGCCGATGTCCAGATAAGCCTGGATATAGGGCGAGGCCAGCTCGTCGATGTAGCGGGCCGCCTCCAGGGGGGAGAGCAGGAAGTTGTTCCACACGTTCTCCACGCAGATGACGACGTTCCGCTCGCGGGCGTAGGGCTCGGCCTTCAAGAGCAGCTCCTGGGAGCGGGCATAGGCCTCGTCGTAGCCCGTCTGCCCCTCGCCCCAGAAGCCGGAACCCACGGTCCCGGGCACCACCAGGATGTGCCGAACACCCAATTCCGCGGCGGCGTCGATGTGGGTCTTAAGGACGCTCAAGGCCTGTTCTCCCTTCTGCCCGGCCTCGGACAGGGGATAGTTCCAGTAGAGCCCGCTGGCCAGCGAGGTGAGGCTTACGCCCTCGCCGTCCGCGATGCGTTTGAGCTCCCGGCAGCAGGGCGCAAAGCCTTCCAGGGAAAGCTCGCCCTTCTCGAAGAAGGCGGGCTCGAAGCCCTGGTAGCCGTACTCCTTGGCCAGTCGCAGGCACTGGGCGGCGCTCAGGTCGCCGGGGAAGGACCATTGGTTGATGGACGCGTACATGCCCATGATGGGACACCTCCTTGGGGTCGTATAGGTTGTTTCTCAAGGACTATTCCGGAGTTGAGCGGCTCGGAACGTCCGAAAGGTCGGGAAAGTAGTCGTCCTCGGTAAAGACCTCGCGGAAGAAGCCCATGGGCGAGGGCGCTTCGCCGCCTGCGTACAGGTGGGAAAGGTCGCCCAGTCCCTGCACGCGGAAGCAGCAGACCTCCTTCTCCCGCTGCTGGGAGCAGACCGTGGTCACGGAGCTCGGCAGCACGCAGAAGTTCTGCCAGAGCACGGGCGCCGCCACGCCGCAGAGGTGCGAGAGCATCACGAACTGCACACCCAGGTGGCAGAACAGAAGGATCGTGTCCTTGTTCGGCCGGACAGGCTCGTATAAGGGGCCGCGCCGCTTGTAGCCGTGGCTTTCCAAAAGGGCGTCCAGACCCTGCCACACGCGGTCCGCGCCTCCTTTGACACCGTCGCCGGTGGTCATGAAGGGCTCTTCCGTCCAGCGGTCCTTGTCGTAGAGCAGGGGATGGGCGGTCCAGATGCTGTCCGGCAGGTCCCAGGGCAGGCCGTGGGCTTGTCCGTCGGGCCTGTTCACCCGGCAGGGGAACTCCTCCAGCCAGGGCAGCACCTGCGCCCGCATGCCCAGCTTTTGGAGAGTGGGCGCGGCGGTGTCCTTCGCGCGGCCCAGAGGCGAACAGTAGACGGCCGAAACGGGCAGGCGGGAAAGCCTCTCGGCCAGCAGCTCCGCCTCGCGGCGGCCCTTTTTGGTGATGGTGTCGCGGGCGTAGTCGGGCTCCGCGTGGCGGACGATCAGCAGCCGCATAGGATCAAGCAGACCTCCTTATGGATCGGAGAGCAGGCGCAGCGCCGCCTGCCGGAAGGGCTCGAAGGCGGAAGCCATGGGCAGGGCCCGCAGTCCGTCCGCGTCCACGAACGTGCCCTCGGCGCTGCCGTCGGACAGAAACAGCTCCATCTCCCAGATGCGGTGGGTGAATATGTGCCTGTGTCTGCAGAGGGGTTCTCCCTTGGGCGACAGGCCCTCCTCGTGGTGGGGAAACTCCCACAGGCCCGCAAGCATGCCCGTATCCGGCCGCCTGCGCACCAGCACTTTGCCGCCGCGCAGGCACAGGAACACAGGGAAGCGCTCCTCCTTTTTGGCGGCCTTGGGCACGCGGCGGGGGAAGGTGTCCTCCATCCCCTCCTTGTGCGCCGGGCAGAAGCCCTGCCAGGGGCAGCGGCCGCAGCGCGGCGCGCCGGGCACGCAGAGGGAAGCGCCCAGGTCCATCAGCGCCTGGTTGAAGTCGCCGGGGCGGCAGTCCTCCGGCATCAGGGAAAGCACCCAATCCTCGGCCGCCCTGGATGCGGCGGGGGAGGGAATGGGCGTTACATCCATGCACATGCGCGCGTGGATGCGCAGCACGTTGCCGTCCACGGCGGCGCAGCGGACGCCGAAGGCGATGGAGGCGACGGCCCCGGCGGTGTAGGGGCCAAAGCCGCTCAAATGCCGCAGCTCCTCCACCGTTTGGGGGAAGGCGCCCAGCGCTTCGATCTGACGGGCGGCCTTCTGCAAGGCGCGGGCGCGGCTGTAATAGCCGAGCCCCTCCCAGAGCTTAAAGAGCGTCTCCTCCGGGACGGCGGCCAGGGCGTGCACGTCCGGCAGGGCCCGCAGAAAGGCCTCGTACCGGGGCAGCACGGCCTCCACCCGCGTCTGCTGCAGCATGACCTCGCTCACCCACACGCGGTAGGGCTCTGCGTCCCTGCGCCAGGGCAGCTCGCGGGCGTTGGCCCCGTACCAGGCCAGCAGCGCTACGCCCGGCACAGCGTCGCCACCGCCTGCGCGGCGATGCCCTCCCCGCGGCCCGCAAAGCCCAGCCCCTCGGTGGTGGTGGCCTTGACGCTCACCGCGCAGCCGGGCAGGGCGGCGGACAGGCTTTTGACCATTTGGTCCATAAAGGGAGCCAGCTTGGGTCTCTGGGCGATGATGGTCACGTCCGCGTGCAGTATGCGCCAGCCGGTCAGCCTCTCCGTCACGCGGCGGAGCAGCTCCATGGAGGAGATGCCGAGATATGCCGGGTCGCTGTCGGGGAACAGGCGGCCGATGTCGCCCAGGCAGGCCGCGCCCAAAAGCGCGTCGATCAGCGCGTGCACGGCCACGTCCGCGTCGCTGTGGCCGAGCAATCCTAAGTCGCCCGGGATCGTCACCCCGCAGAGCACCAGCGGCCGACCGGTCGTCAAGCGGTGCACGTCGTAGCCCTGCCCGCAGACGGGGCAGAGGTCGCCACTCAGGGCGCGGGCAAAGAGCAGGTCCGCGCCCTCGGTGATCTTGATGTTGGTCCTGTCGCCCATGACCAGGCGGACCTCCTTCCCCAGGCGCTCCATCGCGCCCGCGTCGTCGGTGAGGGAGCAGCCGTCCGCAAAGGCGGCCTCGTAGGCCTCAAGCAGCTCGTCCAGAAAGAAGGCCTGCGGCGTCTGCACCGCGCGCAGGCGGGAGCGGTCGGGGGTGGTGAGGCCTTCGCCGCTTAACTGCTTGACGGTGTCCGTCAGGGGCAGGGAGGCGACGCCGGAGCCGTACTGCCAGACGGAGGCAACGCAGTCCGAGATGAGCCGAGCGCTCAAGAAGGGGCGCGCGCCGTCGTGCACGAGCACGGGCACGTGGCGGAGGGGCAAGGCGCGCAGGCCGTTCATGACCGAGTGCTGGCGGCTGGGCCCGCCCTCCACGAAGAAGGCGCATTTCATGAGCCCCCGCGCCGCCTTACGCAGCGCGTCCAGCTCGCCGGGCGCGCCGACCACGGCCACCAGATCAACGTCCGGGTGCTCCTCGAAGGCCTCCAGGCTGTGCCGCAGGACGGGCTTGCCGCCAAGGGGCAGCAGCACCTTGTTGACGGGCGCGCCCAGGCGCTCGCCCCTGCCCGCGGCGACGACCACCGCGAAGGCGCCGCTCACGGCAGGGGGCGGAACAGCTCCGCGGCGCCGGCCTTGGTGGCGTGCTCGCTGACGGACAGCACCTCGTAGCGGCTCAGCTTGTCGCCGAAGCGGATCTCCAGCACGTCGCCCACCTTCACCTCGGCGGAGGGCTTGGCGGGCTTGCCGTTGATGGTCACGCGGCCCGCGTCGGCGGCCTCGTTGGCCACGGTGCGGCGCTTGATGATGCGGGAGACCTTCAGGTATTTATCCAAACGCATTTGAAATTTCCCCTTTTCCGGCGGCGGGTCGGGCCGCCTGTCAAATATAGTATAACGGCAAAGATGCGCGAAAACAAGAGCGGCGCGCAAGAAAGAAGGAAGGCAGTGCGCGCGATAGAACGTCTTTTTTTGTGGAAAGGCCCTCCGTGGATCCATTGAAAAGGCTTCACGGCTTTTCGCCCATTCCCGGCGGCGGTCCGCATTGGAAAGAAGAAAGGGCCTGCCGGTTTTTAAGTGAAAGAGGAAAAGCCGGAACGCGGGAAAACGCCTTTTCCGGGCGGCGATTCTCCATGTCTCTCGTGTTATAAGTGAAAGAGGGGAAGAAAGGCGCGCGGCGAGCTGTCTCTTTCCGATGGAAAGGGCCTTCATAGCTCCTTTGAAAGGGTCTCGACTTTCCCCATTTCCAAGAGGCGGCTGCGAAGATGACCGAAAAGACGCTCCAGGCGGGAGCCGGGGCGCTTCAAGAAATGGATGGAATGGACACAGCAAAAGCCCCGGCCAGGCTCAATGCCTGTTTCCGGGGCTTTTGCTTTTCGTCGCGCAGGTTTCCTTACTTGTTGACGGAATCCTTCAGCTGCTTGCCGGCCTTGAAGACGGGGCTGTTGCTGGCGGCGATCTGGATCTTCTGCTTGGTCATGGGGTTGATGCCCTCGTGGGCGGCGCGGGTCTTGACCTCGAAGGTGCCAAAGCCCACCAGGGAGACCTTCTCGCCGGCGGCCAGGGTCTGGGTGATGGTCTCCAGGACGCTGGCGACATACTTCTCGGCGTCCTTGCGGGTGATGGAGTTCTTCTGCGCCACGCTGGCAATGAGTTCGGCCTTATTCATAGACGGTAAAACCTCCTTGAGATATGTTTGCCGCGGCCTTGTTTTTTGGCCTGCGGTCTGGTATTGCAGATGGTTCCGGGCCACGGCCCATTCCATACAAACTATAAGTATTCTGCCCAGTCTGCGAAAATCCTGCCGCCGAAACGGGGAAAATGCCGAGGATTTAGGCCTTTTTCGATTAAAGTTTAGTTAAACACGGTTTAAAGCGGCCTTGGCCTCCTCCCAGAGCAGGTCCAGCTGGGCCTCGGACAGGGTCTTAAGGTCGATCCCGCGCTTCTTTGCCGTTTCCTCCACGGCCCCGATGCGGCGAATGAACTTCTCCAGTGAGCGCCCCAAAGCGGCCTCGGCGCTGACGCCGCACAGGCGGCAGACGTTGACGCAGGAGAACAGCAGGTCGCCTAATTCCCCTTCCAGCTCCTCCGGGGCGGCGGAGCGGACCTCCGCGGCCTCCTCCAGCAGCTTCTCCATGGCGGCGGAGGCGTCCTTGAAGTCGTAGCCCAGGGGCGAGGCCAGCCTCTGCGCCTTGTCGGTCCGAAGCAGCGCCGGGAGCGCGCGGGGTAGCTGACGCATTGCCTCGGCCTGGCCGCTTTGGCCCTTTGCCTGCATCTTGGTCTTGTCCCATTCGGCCTGTACTTCTTCTGCGGTCTTTAGGGGCGCGCCGCTGAACACCTGCGGCAGGCGGCGCAGGAGCTTTAAGCAGATGCCGCTCACCACGTCGCGCAGGTCGAAGTCGCCGTGCTCCGAGGCGATCTGCGCCTGCATGCCGATGTGCAGCAGCATATCGCCCAGCTCCTCGCACAGGTCGTCCATGTCGCCCCGGTCGATGGCGTCCACGGCCTCGTAGCTCTCCTCCAGCAGGTCGCCGCGCAGGGACTCGTGGGTCTGCTCCCGGTCCCAGGCGGAGCCGTCCAGCGGGTCGCGCAGCTTCTCGAGCATTCGGCGCAGGCTCTCCAGGTCGAAACGCTCGAGGGAGTTTAGGGGTACCGGCGGCACCACCAGGCAGGTCCTGTGGTCGTAGGCGGCCGCCTCCTGCCGGTCCAGCTCCTCCAGCGGGAGGGGCCTGCCGTTGAGCAGCGCTATATGCTCCGCCGGGTACACCTCCAACAGGCGCAGCTTTGCCTCCGACGCGGTCAGCGGGGAGTGCAGCTCCTGCAGCACCAGCGGCAGCCGGGGATCGTAGGCCCCCGGGCCGTAGTCGGCGGCCGCCATGCACACCGCGCAGGACAGCCCGCCCGCAGCAGCCCCCGCGCGCTCGCAGTAGCCGACGCCCGCGGCGACCTCGCAGGGGAGGCCGCGTTCCTTGGCCAGGGAGACCACGGCGCGCACGCTCTCGTCCATGAGCCCCGCGCCGCCCGGCACGCCGAACACGCAAGGGGCGCTCGCGCAGACGCTCTCCGCGATGCGGGAGAGCAGCTCGTCGTAGTCCGCGCTTTGCTCGTACAACTCGTCCAGCGTCTTGAAGGGCACGCCCTTCTCCTTTAAGAACTCCGCCGCCGGGTGCCTGCCGGTGCGCAGCAGCACGGGTTTTCCCGAAAGCAGGGCCTCCGCGGCGCGCTGGGTGAGGTCGCCGGGCTCAACGCCCAGGCCAACGATCAAGATCATGAAAGACACGACCACCTATCTCTTTGTATGTTTCTTTCCCTAAAAAGGGTTCACAGCCTGATATGCATCTTCCCAAGCAGGGAGGCGATGCGCCCGCCGCCGGGCAGGAAGGCCAGGTCCTGCCGGGTCAGGCAGCCCAGCAGCAGCGCCAGCGCGCAGTAGACCACGACGCCCACGCCCACGGCCAGTATCGTCACAATCGTCTGCCCGAGAAGCGGCAGCAGCAGCTTGACCGCGCACACGGCCAGCCCCATGCCGCCCGCGGCCAGCGCCGGGCGCAGTATGAAGTGGCCGAAGTCGATGCGCGCCCCGGTCAGCCGCAGCACCAGGAACAAATTTCCGCAGGCCGCCACCGCGTAGCAGCACAGGCTCGAAATGGCCGCGCCTAAAATATTGAGCGCGGGAACGCGGATGAGCACGCAGTTGAGGACGATCTTGAGCACTATGCCGCACAGCAGCGTGTAGACGGGGTAGATGGGCTTGCCCAGCCCCTGCAGCATGCCGGTGGTTGACTGCACGATGGACAGAAACAGGAAGGCCACGGACATGACGGCCAGCAGCTGCCCGCCCACGTCCTGCTGCATGGCGGAGAGGCTGGAGTGAAACAGCAGGCCGATGATCTGCCGGGAGAGAAGGCCCATCCCCACGGCCACGGCGGAGCCCAGCAGGAAGGCCAGCTTGATGCCGGTGCTGGCGGTGCTGCGGATACCCTCCTTATCGCCCGAGGCAAGGCCGGAGGCGATGGCGGGGACCAGCGCCATGGAGCAGGAGAGGGTGATGACGGCCGGCATGTTGATCATGGAGGTCACAGCGCCTGTAAAGACGCTGTACAGCGCGCGGGCCTGCTCGATGGCGTAGCCGATGGCCTTTAGCTGGTTGATGACCAGCGCCGTATCCACCATGGAGACGATGGGCATCATGGACGCGCCGATGGTGACCGGGACGGCGATGGCGAACAGCCGGGCGTAGAAGCGCTCCATGCCCGGCGCGTTTACGGCTTCGGCGGGCAGGCTGCTCTGTCCGGCCATCTGCCTGCGGGCGGTCAGGGCGATGTAGAGCAGGGCCAGCGCCTCGGAGAGCGTCACGCCCAGGATCGCGCCCACCGCGCCCCAGACAAGGCCGTACCTCTGCAAGAGCAGCGCCAGGCCGAAGCCCAGGCCCACCTTGCCCAGCTGCTCCACCACCTGGGAGACGGCGGTGGGCGTCATGTTCTGATGGCCCTGGAAATACCCCCGGTAGGAGGACAGGAGGCAGACAAAGAAGATGGCCGGGGCCAGCGCCACGAAGCCGGGCGCGGCGTCCGGGTCGCCGATGGCGATGGCCACGGGCTTGGCCAGCGCGGCCATGAGAACACTGGCGGCAAGGCCCGTCAGGAACAGGATGCGCCGGGCCTTGCGCAGGACCAGCCGCGCGTTGCCGTTGCGGCCGGTTGCGATCTGCTCGGAGACCATGCGGGAGATGGCCGTGGGCAGCCCCGCGGAGGAGACCACCAGCAGGAAGTTGTACAGGGAATAGGGGGACTGGTAGAAGGCGAAGCCCTCAGGCGTGATCAGCTGCATCAGCCAGATGCGGTAGAACATGCCGATGAACTTGCCCAGCAGGCCGGCCATGGACAGGATGGCCGCCCCCTTGACGAAGGAACGCTTTTCGCTCGCGGGCATGGCTGATCAAAGCCCCTTTCTTGCCGGGCGGCTTTTCGGACCTTCGCCGGCATGTATACAGTACCCCCGCAAGGGGAGGCTTGTCAAGAAAACCTTGGAAGAAGGTCATGTGAAAAAGAAAAGGGGAAGGGGTGAGCGTGCAGACGCATACGGGGAGATAAAGGCGCATAGATTCTATATCGGGACGGCCGGGGAAGGGAGCACGCTTCCCTCCGGGGCCTGTTCCCGCCCAAAGACGGAAAACGAGGTGTCGTCCATGATCCGTATCCAGGTCGTCAAGGCGTCGCAGCTGCTGTACATGGCGGCGGTGGCGGTGCTGTGCGTTTTGGTGCTGGTGCTGGCGGTCGGCTGGTTCCTCCGCGGCACCGGCGCGTCCGACGGGACGGCGCAGCCCCCGCAGGCCACGTCCGCCCCCGGCCCCACCATGAACGTGGGGCTGGAGGCCCCGTCGGCGGAAGCCTTTTCGGCGGGCGCGCAGGCGGCCGGGGCGGTGTCCAGCCTGTCCACGCTGCTGCTGGACGTGGACCCCCTGGACCCGCTGAGCGTCCTGCGCTACCAGTTCCCCTTCGTGGAGGAGGAGGGCGTCCCGGCCAACGCCAATGCGGACGAGCTTTCGCCGGACGAGCCCGACGACGTGGAGCGCATCCGGGTCGAGATCGAAAAGATCGAGGAAAAGTACGAGGCGCCCGCGCAGGCGGACAAGCTGCGGGTGCTCATCTACCACACCCACAGCTACGAAGCCTATCAGCAGGACGCGGACGAGCCCTACGAGGAGACCAGCCGCTGGCGCACCGCGGACATGCGCTATAACATCATGGGCGTGGGCGAGACGCTGTCGGAGGAGCTGCGCGCCCTCGGGATCGAGGTGGTGCACGACCTGACCGAGCACGAGCCGCCCAAGCTGGGCACGGCCTACGTGCGCTCGCTGGAGACGCTGGAGGCCTACGCCGAGGCGGGAGAGAAGTTCGACATGATGATCGACCTGCACAGGGACGCCGCCAGCGCCCGCAACCGCGACCCGGCCTTCATCACCGTGGACGGCGCGGACTGCGCCCGCCTGATGGTGCTCATCGGCACCGGCGAGGACGGCTTCAAGATAAAACCCAACTGGCAGGAGAACTACAAGCTGGCCCAGGCGCTGACCGATACGCTGAACGCCATCCAGAGCGGCCTCTGCCGGGACGTGATGGTCAAGACCGGCCGCTATAACCAGCACATGTCGGAGAGCGCCTTACTTATAGAGGTAGGCCACAACGAGAACACGCTGGAGCAGGCCCAGAACGCCATGAAGCCCCTAGCGCAGGCCATTTCGCGGGTGCTGCGCGGGGAAACAAAAACTGAATAAAAATTAGGTAAAGCGCTTGCTTTATCCATAGGACACGGATTATAATGATAAAAATATATCCGAACATTCGGGATTTGGAGGAGAACGATGGGGAAGCTGAAGCGCAACGAGAGGGTCGGGGCCATGGCCCGCATTCTGGCCAGCTCGCCGAACAGGATCTACACGCTCAACCGTTTCTGCGTGCTCTTTGACGCGGCCAAGTCCACCGTCAGCGAGGATGTGGAGCTGCTGCGCGGCGTCTTCCGCCAGTTCGGCCTGGGCGAGATCGAGACCGTGGCAGGGGCCGCGGGCGGCGTGCGCTTCCTGCCGAAGGTGGATGCGCAGGAGGCACTCTCCTACGTGCAGGAGACCTGCCTGCGCCTGGAGAGCCCCGAGCGCGTGCTGCCCGGCAACTACCTCTATATACAGGACATTTTGTCCGACCCCGCCGCGCTGGAAAAGCTGGGCGCCATCATGGCCGGGCCCTATTTCGCCCTGCAGCCGGACTTCGTGCTCACCGTGGAGACCAAGGGCATCCCCTTTGCCCTGATGGTGGCCCGCGCCCTGGGCGTGCCCGTGGTGATCGCCCGGCGGGACAACCGCGCCTTCGAGGGCTCCGTGGTGACCATCAACTACATCACCGGCGGCGGGCAGATGAAGACCATGTCCCTGGCCAAGCGCTCCGTCACCGAGGGCCAGCGCGCCCTCATCATGGACGACTTCACCAAGGACGGCGGCACCGTGCGCGGCATGGTGGAGCTGATGCGCGAGTTCGACGTGGAGGTCGTGGGCATGGGCGTGATGGTCAAGCGCCTGAGCATGCCGGAAAAGCAGGACATCAGCGACATCCGCGCCCTCATCCACGTCCGCGACGACATGGACAGGGAGCACGGCGCGGTGGTGGAGCCCGCGCCCTGGCTGCTGGGCGAGTAAACCGCACCGCCGGACTTCCCTCAATAGAAAAGCCAAATTCGGCCGCCCTTCCGGGAAACGGAGGGGCGGTTTTTCTGTCTGTGGGGGTTTTCGGCGGAAAGAGAAAACGCGGGGTTTCCTTATAGAAATAGGGCGCTTTTCATGATGAAAATGCCACCCGCGCCGCCGGGCTTCTTTCGAGGAAAGGCGCTTTTGCCACAGTTCCCCTCCTTTCGCGGCGAGATAGAAAGGCACGGCCTGCGCCTGTCTGATTTTTACGATGAAGAAGGCATTTCGCGCCGCCCATCCGTGGAAACGGAGGAGCGGTTTTTCTGTGTGCGGGAGAGGTTCGGCGGAAAGAGAAAGCGCGGGGTTTCCTTATAGAAATAGGGCGCTTTTCATGATGAAAGCACCGCCCGCGCCAACGGGCTTCTTTCGATGAAAAGGCGCTTTTGCTGCATTTACCTGCCTTTGCCGACGAGAGACGAAGACACGGCCTGCGACTGCCGGAGTTCTCTCGATGAAGAAGGCATTTCACGCCGCCCTTCCGTGAAAACGGAGGAGCGGTTTTTCTGTGCGCGGAGAGGTTCGACGGAAAGAGAAAACGCGGAAAGAGGTCTGCAAAACGGCGTTTGGTCGATCAAAGAGAAAGGCGTTTTCCGCCGCCTTTTGATAGGGAAAGCGGGAGCGGCGGTTTTTTAGTTGCGGGAGTTTTGGGTGGAAAGTGGAAACGCGGCGGGGGTTTTCCGATGAAAACATGGAGAAGGCATCGAAAAAGCAGGCCGCGCTGGCGACGGGGGGTTCTTCCTAATGGAGAGACATTCCGCCCGACCTTCACGCCGTTCCTTTTGAGAAGCAGAGGGGCGGCGGTTCGTTTGCTCGCGCCGGTGAGCTGCCTTCAATGAAAAAGGCGGTCCGTGCGTGCTTCGACGGGGAAGCGGGGCGGCGGTTTTTCGGCGAAAACGTGAAGAAGGCATCGGAAAAGCAGTCCGCGCTGGCGACGGGTGTTCTTCCGAATGGAGAGGCATTCCGCCCGACCTTCCCGCTGTTCCTTTTAAGAAGCAAAGGGGCGGCGTTTTGTTTGCTCGCGCCGGTGAGCTGCCTTCAATGGAAAGGGCGCTCCGTGCATATTTCGACGGGGAAGTGGGCGGCGGTTTTTCCTTCGATGAGTGAATGGAAGTAATATTAGATAATTATCTAAGAAAACGATTGACAATGTTCGACGGTGATGGTATCCTTCTTAATGTTAGATATATATCTAATATAAAGATAGAAGGAGATGAACCTGAATGAGGAACGACAGGGTGCCGGACTACCGTGGGCTGCTGGCGCTGCTGGGCTACCGCCGGCTGCTGCTGGCCAACCTGGTGAACCGCTTCGGCGACTCCGTGGACGCGGTGGCGCAGGTCTGGATCGTCTACCAGATTAGCGGCAGCGCCAGCCTCTCGGCCCTGACCTACGCCCTCAACTGCCTGCCCTCGGTGCTGGTGCAGCCCTTCGCCGGGGCGCTGGTGGAGGCCTGGCCCAAGCGCTGGCTGATGGCCGCCTGCGACTGGGCGCGCTTCCTCTTTGTTTTGGTCATCGCTATCTGTTACATGGCCGGAACGCTCACGACCGGGCTGCTCATGCTCCTGACGCTGTGCATCTCCACGGCGGAGGCCTTCCGCAGCCCCGCGGGCACGGCGCTCATGCCCCTGCTGCTGCCGGAGAGGCTGTACGACGCGGGCATCTCCTTGAGCCAGAGCCTGGGCACCACAGTGGAGCTGGTCATGTTCGGCCTGGGCGGGCTGCTGGTGGCCTCCTGGGGCGCGGCTGCGGGCGTGCTGATAGACGCCGCCACCTTCCTGCTCTCCGGCCTGTTGATCGTATCCATCCGCGTGCGGGAGCCGGGGGCGGAGGGGAAGAAGCGGCCCCGCTGGTCGGCCTCCCTGCGGGAAGGGCTACTCTACGCCCGCGGGCACGGCGCTCTCATTCGCTTCTGCCTGGTGGCGGTGCTGCTCAACGCCGCCGCCGCGCCCACCAACGCCCTGCTCACCCCGCTGGTGGTGGAGTGCCTGCACAGGGGCGCGGAGTTCGTGGGAGCCGTCAACCTCT
>CANQPP010000014.1 GCA_947625765.1 uncultured Clostridia bacterium | reverse complement strand
CTCCTCTCGTTATTGAAAAGCGGGGGCGTATTCCCCCGCCAAGGGGAACGGATTTAAGGCTTTTACTCCTTGACCGCGCCCAGGGTCAGGCCGGACAGGAAGTAGCGCTGCAGGAAGGGGTAGAGGCACATCATGGGCACCATGGACACGATGATGGAGCTCATCTTGATGGAATCGCCCTGCACGTCCGGCCTTTCCTGGCCGGGGATGTTCTGGGAAGCCATCTGCTGGATGTCGTTGATGATGGTGCGCAATACGTTCTGCAGCGGCCATTGGTCGATGGACTTACAGAACAGCATGGCGTGATACCACTCGTTCCAGCGCTCCACCGCGTAGTACAGCGTGAATGTGGCCAGCAGCGGCAGGGACAGCGGCAGTATGATGCGCACAAGGATCGTGAAATCCCCCGCGCCGTCGATCTTGGCCGACTCCTCCAGGGAGGGCGGCAGGGACTTAAAGTAGTTGGAGATGATGAGCATGTACATGAGGTTCAGGCCCATCGGCAGGATCATGACCCACAGGGTGTTGGTCAGATGGATATCCTTGATCAGCAGGTAGTAGGGGATCATGCCGCCGGAGAAGTACATGGTGAAGACCATGTAGAACTTGATGCCCTTGAGGCCCGGGATGGGCTTTATGAGGGCGTAGGCGGTCAGGACCGTCAGCAGCATGTTGTAGATCGTGCCAAAGAAGGTGACGAAGATGGAGTTGCGGTAGCCCGTCCAGATCAGGGAGGACTTGAACGTGAACTCGTAGGCGTCGAAGGTGACCTTGGGCGGGATGAGCATCAGGCCCTGGTAGCGAAGGTACACCGTATTGGGCACGATGGAGATCAGGATGACGTTATAGAACGGATACAGAATGCTCAAGCCGAAGATGGTCATAAAGAGCGTGATGAGGAAGTCCGCCACGCCGAACCTGCGGATGCGGTTGGCCTTGGGGTTCTTCACCTCTCCGCGCTTGTTGACGCTGACCTGTGCCATGGGTACACCTCCTTACAAAATGGTTTCCTGGCCAAGGGCCTTGGTCACGGAGTTGGCCGTGATCAGAAGGATAAAGTTGATGACGTTCTTGAACAGGCCCACGGCGGTGGGGAAGCCGAAGTCCACGTTGGCGGCCTGGAAGGACAGGCGGTAGATGTAGGTGTCGATGATGTCGCCCTTGTCAAACACGGGCGGGGAATACATGTTGAAGACCTGGTCGAAGCCGCCTTCCATGATGGAGCCCACGCGCAGGACGAACTGGATGGCGATCATGTTGATGATGCCGGGCAGCGTGATGTACCACATGTTCTGCCAGCGGTTGCAGCCGTCGATCATGGCCGCCTCATACAGCGACTGGTCGATGCCCGCGATGGAGGCCAGGTAGATGATGGTGCCCCAGCCGGCTTCCTTCCAGATGTCGGTCAGGACCAGCAGCCAGCGGAAGGCGTCGCCGTTGTAGAGCAGGTCCCAGCTCTGAGACGCGGCGGGGTTGAACATCGCCACCACCTTGCGGACCATGCCGTTGGAACCCAGCAGGTTCAACATGATGCCGGCCAGCAGGACCCAGCTCAAGAAGTGGGGGAAGGTGTAGATCGTCTGCAGCACGCGGCGGTACTTGGCGTTGTACATCTCGTTGATGAGCAAGGCCAGGATGATGGGGAAGGGGAAGCCCACCACGATGCGCATGAAGGAAATGATCAGCGTGTTGCGCAGGGAGGGGATGAAGCCGGGCTCCAGCATCATGAACTTGAAGTGCTCGAAATTGTTCCAGGGGCTGGCGTTGATGCCGGCGAGCACGTAGTCCTTAAAGGCCAGCTGGATACCGTACATGGGTACGTACTTAAAAATCAGAAAAAAAACAAGGGCCGGCAGCAGCATGAGGTAGATCCATTTGAAATCCCACATGCGCTTCCAGACGCTGCGTTGGTTGTTGTGGCGCTGTACGACGGTCACGGGCTTCCCTCCTTCTTCATAGTACCTTCGTTTTTGTTTCGGACACATTTTGAGCCCGAGTTTCGATCTTGTTAAAAACAGTATACCCCCCCCAGTCGGTTTTGTCAATGCAATTTTATGGTTTATGTGATCCCGCGCTTGCGTAAATAGCTTCAAAAAAACCTTTTATTCCCCGCTTTTTGGATTTTTGGCGTTTTTGTGTATGATACTAAAAACGATATTTCATATTCATAAATCGTTCAAATATGTGCATATCGTTATGAACTTCATTGTTTGTTCATAAATATACATGCCTGTATGTTTACGGGCGTGTTTTTGTTCCGTTCCCGAAAAAAGGCCTTTCATCCCCGAAATTTTATTTCGCAGGCCCGCTTGCAGCTTTCATATTTTCTGCCCAATTCCGCTTCTTTTATTTTGTGGATATTGGATAGTTTGCCGGTAACGAAAATCGGAAATACTATGTTTCCGATTTTTCCATGCGTTTCGCCTTGTTTTTGCGCGGCTATTGCGCGCTTCGTCGTTTTTTCTCTCCCAATGGCCAGGCACCGCGGATGGGCGCGGCTTCATACACTGCCAGCGGACCCCCACGAGAAAGGAGAGAGGCTTTCATGACCGAACGTACATACACCCGCGAGGACGCCGACGCCCTGCTGGGCTCCATGCCCGCCACCAGCGGCGGACAGACGGCCGCCTGTCCCGACGGCTTCGTTTCCCACGCCCTGCGCTCGGGCGAGACGCTGCGCTCCGTGGCGCACGCCTACGGGCTGACCCTCAACGAGCTGCTGCTGTACAACCCGAACGTGAACCCCTTCTACTACCGCACGGGCGACATACTCTGCGTGCCCGCCCCCGCGGACGGCGAGGATGCGCCGGAGGATGCCTCTTCCGACGAGACCCCGGCCGAGCCGCCCGTCTCCGACGGCGAGATCGGCGAGGACGGCGCGGAGACCCCCGCCGAGCCGGAGGCTCCCGACCAGACCCATTCCGAGGAGGAAAAGCCCGCCCCCGATGAGATCGTCGGCGACACCGAGCCGCCCGCCTGCGCCTCCGGCCGCTACTACCGCATCGCCGCGGGCGACACGCTGGAGCGCATCGCCCGGCGGCTGGGCGTGCGCCTCTCCGCCCTGGTGGACTTAAACCCCGGCGTAGACCCCGGCAACCTGACCATCGGCGCGCTGCTCTGCCTGCCCGCCCGCGTGCCCGCCTCCTGCGGCGGGAGCTGTGGCAGCACCGGCGGCACCGGCAGCAACGACGGCGCCAATACCGGCGCTTCCGGCTGCGTCAAGAAGGTGCGCGTGCCCGCGGGAGCCGGCTTCGTGGACTTCCTGACCCGCTACGACCTCTCCTTCGCCGCCCTCTCCGCGGCCAACAAGGGCGTGGACCTGCTGGCCCTGCGGCCCGGGCAGACGCTGTGCGTGCCCGAAAAAGGCGGCCCCTGCGCGCCCGGCACGACCCTGCAGGAGGGCGACAGCCTGCAGAGCCTGGCGCTGGCGCACTCCGTTTCCGTGGCGTCGCTGCTGCTGCTCAACCCCTGCCTGTCCCCTTCCGATTTCGCCGCGGGAAAGACGGTCTACCTGCCCAATACTTAAAAAATAGTTGGTTCCTTTCCTTTTATATAGCGCGGGCCCGGGACGGCGCATTTCGCTCCCCGGGCCCGCATTTTTGTGATACCCTTTTTCCGCCTTCTCCTGTATAATGGAGTCGGCGCTTGAAAAAAGCGCCTATGGAAAGGAGAAGGACCATGATCCGCATCATGACGAGCAACATCTGGGGCGACTACTTCGGCAACCCCGTGGAGGAGAGGCTGCCGGGCATCCGCGACACGGCGCTGCGCTATGCGCCGGATGTGTTGGGCGTGCAGGAGATCACGCCGGGCTGGTACGAAAGCCGCCTGTTCCCCGACCTCGCCGGGGAATACACGCTGGTCGAGGGCGACACGCTCAACTACACGCCCCTGCTGTTTAGGACCGCCCGCTTTGACCTGCTGGCCCGGGGCTGGGAGCTGTACACCGAGACGTCGGACAAGTCCAAGGGCATCACCTGGGCGGTGCTGCGCGAAAAGGAAACGCAGCGCTGCGTGGGCGTATGCAACACGCACTTCTGGTGGATGAACGGCGAGGAGCACGAGCGCATCCGCGTAAAGAACGCGCTGCAATTGTCCGCGCGCATGGAGGCCATCCGCGCCCACTATTCCATCCCCGTCTTCGCCTTTGGGGACCTAAACTGCCGCCTGGGCAGCGACGCGCTGGAGACGCTGAAGAAGCGCGGCATCCTGACCTCCTACGAGCTCACAGCGGACTTTTCCCCCGTTTCCTCCCACCACGGCGACCCCAAGCGCGGAGAGGACGGGCTCTACCACGGCAGCCGCACCGGGGATGACTACCGCCGCTCCATCGACCACGTGGTGGGCTTTTCTGACCAGAAGCTCCTGCGGCAGGTGGTCGTGGAGGACCAGGACGTTTTGGACGCCACCGACCACTCCCCCGTGCACGTGGACTTCGAGCTTTGATCCTGCCTGCAAAGCGCGTTTTTCCCCGCCGCCCAGAAGATTTAACGCGCGGCGGCGCTTGCCAGAAAAGCCGAACTATGTTAGAATAGTAGTCCGTGGGCGCGCGGCCTGCGCGTTGACCGTAAGGGCGCCCGCGAACATCGACTTCACACCTTGCGCGGCATGAGAAAGCCGCGCCGTTCAAGTCCAAAGGGAGGTGAAACCACTCATGAACAAGTACGAGGTCCTCTATGTGATCGACCCCAACGTGGAAGATGAGCCCCGCAAGGAGCTGATCGATCGCTTTTCCGGCATCATCACCGGCAACGGCGGCACCGTGGACAAGGTCGAGGAATGGGGCAAGCGCCGTCTGGCCTATCCCATCAACTTCAAGAACGAAGGGTACTATGTGCTGCTGCACATGACCGCCGCTCCCGAGTTCCCCCGCGAGCTGGAGCGCAACATGCAGATCTCCGATCAGATCATGCGCTACCTGGTCACCCGCTTGGCGGACTGACCCGAGACAGGAAGGCAGGTGTCCGTCAGTGAATAAAGTCATCCTCATCGGGAATCTGACGAAGGACCCCGAGCTGCGCACCACGCAGAGCGGCGTCTCCGTCTGCACCTTCCGCATCGCGGTCTCCCGCAGGTTCGCCAACGCGCAGGGCGTGCGGGAATCCGACTTCTTCGACGTGGTCGCCTGGAGGCAGAGCGCCGACTTCGTGAGCCGGTACTTTTCCAAGGGCCGCAGGATCGCCGTGGTGGGTTCCCTGCAGAACCGCAGCTACGAGGCGAAGGACGGCACCAAGCGCACCGTGACGGAGATCGTCGCGGACGAGGTGGAGTTCGCGGACAGTCGGCCCAGCCAGGACGGCGGCAGCAACAGCAACGCCGGCGGCTACGGCGCGCCTCAGCAGGCGCGCAGCCAGGAGCCCGCAAACGACTTCACCGGCCAGGGCTTTACCCAGGTGGACGACGACGAGCTCCCATTCTGAATCACACTTAAAGGAGGAAACATCCCATGTCTGAGGATAGAGGCGAAAGGGTACGCCGTCCCCGTGGACGCAAGCCCCGCCGCAAGGTCTGCCAGTTCTGCGTGGACAAGGTGGTCGAGATCGACTATAAGGACCTCAACAGGCTCCGCCGCTTCGTGACCGAGCGCGGCAAGATCCTGCCCCGCCGCATGAGCGGCAACTGCGCCAAGCATCAGCGCCAGCTGTCCATCGCCATCAAGCGCGCCCGCCACGTGGCGCTGCTCCCCTACACCTCCGACTGATCCCGGAGGGAAGGGCAAACCGAAAACGTGCAAGACCGCCCGACCGCATCTTCTGCGGCGGGGCGGTCTCTTTGTTGGGGCCAAAGGCCCCTTTTTGTTTACTTAAGCCCTCTCGCGTTTCACAGCCCGTGCGCTTCCAGCCAGGCATCCATCCTGCGACCGATCTGCCGGGAAAGGTCGTTGTCGATGAAGCGCTGCTTTCCATCCGGGCCGAGCTGCGACAGCTCGTAAATGAGCGCGTCCCGAACGCCCACGAACTCCTCCCGCTCCATCCCGGCCGCCGCGCGCACCTTGGAATTGTCAACCAGGCGGTCGTACAGCCGGTCGTGGTACAGTATGATCCTATCCGAATAGAAATTGCCCGTGCAGGCCCGCAGATAGTCCTCCGCGCCGACCCAGACGAACTCCAGCCCCATAAGCTCTGCATAGATGTCCGCGACCTGCTCCCAGGTCAGGTTCTCATCGTTGCCGACGATGAAATCCTCGCAGCGGGCCTGAGGGGCAAAGAGCAGGCGGGCGATCAGCTTTCCCGCGTTTCCGGCCCAGCCCACGCCGGCCGTAAGTCTTCTGGCCTCCTGCGGGAGCGGCACCTTCTTGTGTGCAAGCGCCCTTGGAAGGAGGTGCGAGCCGGACAGCGTCACCAAGTCGAGCCGGAAGTGGGAGAAGGAGATCAGCGGCCGCACGATCGTCCAGTTTTTGTACGCCGACGCGCGGATGTGCCGCTCCGCTCGGGATTTCGGGATGCCGTAGCTATCGTGCGCCAGCAGGCCCTGTTGGCCAAACACGTCCAGGAGCTGGGGCGAGCCCTCCCTTAAGGGATGCTCCTCATCCGCATACACGCGGTAGGAGGACAGGAAGATATAGCGCTCCGTATGCTCCGCCAGCAATTTGAAACGAGGCTTCCATTCCTCCACGTCCGGGTAGTGCAGGAAGTCCACGATCCCGTCGTACCGCTTTTCCTTAAATAAGCGCAGAAGCAGCTCGTCGCTCACCCGCTCCCGGATGTAGGTCAGGTTTCGGTTGTAGGACTGCAAGGGCTCCAGCGCGATCACGTCCACCGCGTGCCCCATGCGCAGCAGCTCCAGAGAGGTGTAGCTTCCCAGCGTCCCTCCGCCCGCGATCAACAATACGTTTTTCATATCCATATCTCCTATATCTCGGCCCTTCACTGCACGCAGAGCAGCACCTTCGTCCCGTTCCGGCCCGGCAGCAGCTTCTCGTCGTGGCACAGAAGCACATGATACCTACCGCTCCCGTATTTTTCGACGAACGCCCGGCTTTTCTCCGGGCAATAGGAGCTGCCGGTGGGAATTTTCTTTTCCAAACATTCCGAGCGGTAGCATTCGTCCCCGGCGATGATGTATTCCTCCCCCGCCGCTTCCAGCTCCACGATGCAGGAGCCTTTTGTGTGCCCGCCGATCTTAAGGATGTGGACGCCGGGGCAGACCTCATATTCCTCGTCAAAGGCATGCACCTTGGACCCAGTCGGGATATACGGCCTGCCTTCCTCGAGCTCCTCCCTCTGGATGTGGATGAGCGCGCGGCCAAAATACCTCACGCACTCGATGTGGTCGTGGTGCGCGTGGGTGAGGACGACGTCCGTGATGTCCTCCGGCTGCAGCCCGAGGCTTTTGAGCAGCTGCACCGGGCTGCAGAAATGCCGCATGTCAAAGCCGGGCATCGTCTCGCAGCCCGCGTCCGCGAGGATCCGCTTCCCTTCCGTCTCTATGAGGTGCACGATGAACGAGATCGGCAGCGCCTTTTGTGCATCCCCGCCCTGCAAAACGCTGCTCTGCGGCAGCGTAGACTCCGCGTACTTGAGGGCCGTCACCTTGATCGCCATCTTTTTTTCCCTCATCCTTTACAAGCAGGCCAGACAACACAGCGTCCCAGCTTTAGGCCAGATTCTCCCGCGCCAGCTTCATCGCACGCAGGAGGGGCTGCTCCCTGAAATCGTACTCGCTGTACCGCTGCACGCACAGGTACATGCACACGCCCAGCTCCGGCCCGATCCGGCGCAGCAGCCTGCTGTAAGGGCCGTTGCCAAGGAGGAGGAACCTGCAGTCCAGCTCCTTCTTCATCCGGCAGATGTTGACAAGGTTCGCCATGAGCTGCTCTTCCGTCTGCGCGTAGTTCACGATCTTTGAGATGTCGGCGCCCCTCTCCCTGTGCGCCCTGGCCAGGGACAGCACCTGTTCCTCGTCAAAGTATGCGTTGATGTGGGAGGAGATCAGCGCCTCCCCTCCCAGCTCGTGGATCTTCTCGATCAGCGCCTTCTGCCTGAACACCGCCTCCGGGTCGTAGGTGATGTCGTGGGCGTCCTTGTGGTAGAGATCGCCCTCCACGTCGCAGAGCGTCGCGCCCGCTTGCAGGCCCAGCAGCAGATACTGAGCGCATTCCTCGTCCGTATACCCCTCGCTGTGCCGGCCGCGGTAGCTCGTGATGTAGATCGGCCTGCCCTCGCAGTGCAAGAAAATTCGTTTCAGCGTGTCGACGTTCCGATATTCGCGCTTAAGGAACTCCATCTGGATGCCGAACGCCTCCGCGCCGTCCTGCAGGGAAGCCCGGATGGCGGCGATGCAATCCTTTGGCGTTTCCCGCAGGATCATGGCGGTGAGCGGCGGCTTTTCATAGCTCAAAAAGGTCGGTCTTTGCGGCGTTCCCATCCGTTTTCCCCTCCTGTCAGAGCCTCCGCCAGTCGAACTGCACCAGCGGGAAGGACGGCTCGCTGACGAGCCTTGTATAGATCTCGGGTGCTTCCAGCGGGGAATGCGTCTCGTCCACCAGCGCCGCCAGGCGGATGCGCCCGCTTCGGCTCAAGCGGATGAGCGCGTTCATGTCGTCCTGCGCGGTCCAGTACCCGCCGTAGGATTCCTCCCTCGGGCGCGCGTCCGTGTGCGCGCCGATGAGCGTGATCCCCGGACCGTGCACCTTATGGTAATAGTCGATCGTGAAGTCCGAGTGCCGCGTGCAGCCCAGCAGCGCCACCCTTCCCCGCGGGGCCATGCAGTCCAGCGCGCCGTCCAGACCCTTTCCGACGCCGGTCACCTCGATGGCCGTCCGGGCGCCTCCCCCGGTCAGCGCGCGCGTCTCTTGCGCAAAGTCCGGCGCGTACGGGTCCAGCGCATGGTCTGCCCCGGACTTTAAGGCCTTTTCCCGCTTTTCGGCCTTCGGGTCCACCGCGACGATGGGGACCGCCCCGGCCGCCCTTAAAAGCGGCAGGGAAAGGATGCCCAGGATGCCCATCCCCATCACGACGACCGATTCCCCGATCTCCAGCCTGCATTTGCGCAGGGCCGCCAGCGGGAAGCAGGCGATGTGCAGAAGCGCCGCCTCTTCAAAGGAGATGTCGTCCCCGATCGGGAACACGCAGCTCTGCCGGATGTTGAGCACCTGGCTGTGGGTGCTCCAGATCAGCGCGACGCGGTCGCCGGGCTTGACCTTCGTGACCCTTTCCCCGACGGCCTCCACCACACCGGCGGAGCTGTACCCGCTGTACCGCGGGAACTGCGCCTCCTTGTAATAGGTGCCGATGCTCACGTTCAGCTCTCCGCTTAAGTTCGCGCGCTCCGTGCCGCTGCTGATGGACGAGACGGCGAGCCGGACCTGCACCTCCTCCGGCCCGGGAGGCAGAATTTCCCTTTCCGCCAGCTCCGCATGGTTTTTGCTGGCGAATACGATGTATTTAGATACCATGTTTTTGCTCTCCTTCCGCGTTTGCCTACGGCCAAAAGCCCTTTTTTAAAGCATGCCGCAGCACTGCAGAACGAGCTTATACAGCGTCAGCTCGTGATCGTAGGTGTAGGGGTTCTCCTTCTCCCCCCGCACGTACGCGGCAAAGCTCTCCATCATGCTGCTGTAACGGTCGTGCAGCTCGCTGCGGACGGTCACGCCCATGTCGCTCCAGTCCCTGCTGTAATACTCCGTCTTTTCCACGTACTGCCCGAGATATTTCCCGTCCCTACTCACGTTCATCTCGATGGGGTTGAGCTCGATGCTCCCCTTGGAGCCGGAGACCACGATGCCCCTGCGCGCAAAGCCGCCCAGCTCCGCGATGCAGCTCTTGGCCCAGGAAACGCCGTTTGGGTACTCCATGACCGCGATGGCGTAATCGTTGGCCGTCACGCCGTCGTACCTGGTGGATCTAAGGATCGGGATCACCTTGTCGGGCAGGCCCTGGATCTGCAGGATCAGGTCGACCAGGTGGCAGCCTAAGAAGAACATGATGCCGCCCTTAAACTGCTCCAGCCACTGCCGCTTCCAGGCCGGGTGCCAGCCGTCCATCTGCGCCTGCACGCTGAAGATCTCGCCCAGCTCCCCGTTTCTCACCTTCGCCAGCAGCTCCTTGACATAAGGGTTATAGCGGTACATGTACCCCAGGTGGAAAACGGTCCCGTTGGCCTTGACCGTGCGGACCAGCTTCTCAAACTCGTCCAGCTCCTGCCCGCCCGGCTTGTCCATGTGCATGTGCTTCTTTCCCTCGGCCATGAGGCGAGCATATTTCGTCAGGTTCAGCTCCTCGGTCTCCACCGTCACGGCCTCGATGTCCGAATTCAAAATTTCCTCGATGGTCAGCTCCGGGTAGCCGTCGAACACGGAAAGCCTGTCCGCATAGCGCTCCTTTTCCTCCGGGGGCAGCGCGTAGCCCGCGACCTCGAAGATGTCGCTCAACCATTTCAGGCGCGTGAAGATCTCTGAAGCGTGGTCATGACCGATACCGATCTGCGCGATCTTGATCTTTTTCATTTTCTCTCTCCTTTTCTCCGCCACAGCGGCGGCCTGCGTGTTGGGGAAGCGAGTGATTGGTTTCATGTGTTTCTATTCGGGGTCGGCCCCGCCGACCTTCAAGACGACCTTTCCGATGTTCTCTCCGCGTTTTAAGATGCCGTGCGCCTCCTCGGCCTGCGTGATCGGCAGCACCTTGTAGATCGTCGGCTTCACCTCTCCTTTTTCTATGAGCGGCCAGACCTCGCGGACCAGCGCCTTTAGCAGCTGCGCCTTGACGGCCGGCGGCCTGGAGCGGAGCGTGCTCCCGATGATCCTTATGTTCCTTACATAGATGTTCTTAAGGTCCACCTCCGTCAGGTCCCCCGCCAGCGTGGCGATCATGATCCAGCGGCCGCCGTAGCTCATGTACGGCAGGCATTTCCCCTGCATCTTACCGCCCAGGCAGTCCAGCGCCACATCCACGGGGTGCCCTTCCTCCAGCTGTTCCTTCAGCACCTGCGCGATGTCCTCTTTGCTGGTGTTGACCACCAGGTCCGCGTGCAGGTGCCGGATCGAGGCGGCGATCTCGTCCGACCGCACGCTGGTGATCACCCGCACGCCGAAGGCCTTGGCAAGGGGGATGACCACGCTGGCCAGCCCGCTGGCGCCCGCGTGCATGAGGAGCGTATCGCCCTTCTGTATCTTTCCTTCATAAAACAGGTTGAGGTAGGCCGTGGCGAACGCCTCCGGGAGCGCCGCGGCCTCCGCCATGGAGCAGTTCGCGGGGACGGGCATCAGCATGTCGTAGCGCACCGCTGCATACTGCGCGTATCCGCCGCCGCCCAAAAGCGCGCAGACCTTGTCGCCCGCCTTCCACGGGCTTTCCCTGGCGGCTTCCTCCCCCACCGATTCCACGGTGCCGGAGACCTCCAGCCCCATCCATTCCGGGCAGCCCGGCGGCGGCGGGTAATCCCCCGCCCGCTGCATCAGGTCCGCGCGGTTCAGCGCGGCATATTCGATCTTGACCAGCACCTCGTCCGCCTTTATCGCCGGGTCCGGCACCTGCGACCACACAAGGCGGTTTTCCCGATCGACCAAAATCGCTCTCATACGCTCATTTCCTTTCTGCGCGGGGCGGGACGGATGCAAAATGCCCGCGCACGCTCATTTGTTCAGCTCCCGATGGGATGCGGAAAGCCCGCTCTGCGGCCCCCTAGTTTCCATACGTTAAAGAATAGCAAATTGACATAAAAAAGTAAATGGAATATAATACGGAAAACCACAACGATTCTATGATGGGGGTGATCTTTACGAATATCACCGCGATCTCAAAGCTTTCCTTCCTGAAAGTAGAAAAATATGAATACGACACGGAACACGTCTGCGATTTTCGGGAATACCCAAGGCCGCACACCTGCATGGGGCTGATCCTGGAGGGGCAGGGGACATTTTCAAGCGAAGGCGAGGAGGACATACTCGTCCGTCCGGGCGACATCATCTACGTGCCCATCACCACCCGCTACGCCTCCTACTGGAAGGGCGAGCCCAAGGTCTCCTACATCAGCATGCACTTTATCTTTGAATCCCCGCTGCTGACCGCGCAGCAGAGGAACTTTCGGCTGCAGAAGCTGTCCCTGCCGGACTTTCCTGCCCTTAAAAATGCGTTCGAGCAGGCCCTGACAGCTTACCAAGGCGATGAGGACCAGCAGCTTCTGGCGCTGGGGATCTTCTTTTGGACGATCAGCCGGGTCTTTCCTCTCCTGCGTGTCCGGGAAAACGGAAAGAGGGACCAGCGGATCGAGCGGGCCGTGGAATACCTGGAACAGCACTGCGAGGAGCCCGTCTCCATCAACAGGCTGGCCGAGATCAGCAACATGAGCGTCTCCCATTTCCACAGCTGTTTTAAGCGCTCCGTTTCCATGACGCCCATCGAGTATAAGAACCGCGTCTGCATCGAGAGGGCCATGCGCCTGCTGAAGACGGACGAAACAAGGTCCATCGAGGAGATCAGCGGCCTTTTGGGCTTTGGCTCCGCGGAATATTTCCGCCGCATCTTCAAGCGCATGACGGGCATGTCGCCGCGCGTTTACAGGCAGACGCCCCTGGACCTGTGACCCTCCTGGGGCACAGGCTCCGCATAACGCCCTTTTGACCTGAAAAGCGGCCAGTCGGAGAAAGCGGCCCGACGGCCACACCACAAAGAAAGGGGGAAACGCCCCATGCGAAAGCTCCTGATCGTCGCCGACGACCTGACCGGCGCCAACGACACCGGCGCCATGCTGGCGGGGCTGGGCTACACATCCGCCGCCTCCCCCGGCCCGCAGGTGGACCCCTGCGTGCTGGGCCGGGAGGTGCTCTCCGTCAACGCGGACAGCCGCGCCCTGCCCCCGGACGAGGCCTACGCTCGCGTAAAATCGCTGGTCGGCGGCTTCTTTCCGGGCGGGCAGGCCCTGCTCAGCAAGCGCATCGACTCCACGCTGCGGGGGAACCTGGGCGCGGAGATCGACGCGGCCTTAGACGCGCTGCCCGCTGGGTGGCGCGCGGCGGTGGTCAGCGCCAGCCCCGGCGCGGGGCGGCTCTGCGTGGGCGGCACGGTGCTGGTGCACGGCGTGCCGCTCATGGAGACAGGCATGGCGCGGGACGTGCGCACCCCGGTGTTCTCCTCCTGCGTCCTGGAGACGATCGCCCGGCAATCCTCTCGGCCCGGCCGCCTCATCCCCATCGACACGGTGTTAAAAGGCCCCGAGGCTATCGCCCAAGCCGTGCGGGAAAGCGACGAGCCCATTTTGGCCTTCGACGCGGCCTCCGATCAGCACCTTGACTGGATCGCCCAGGCGCTGGAGGCGGCCCAAACGCCCTTCGTCGGCTGCGACCCCGGCCCCTTCACGCTGGCGCGGACGCTGCTACGCTTCCCCCCGCGGGCGCAGACGGGCTCCGCCCTGGTGGTCGTGGGCAGCCGCACCGAGGAATCCCGCAGGCAGGTCGAGACGCTGGCCGCCCGGCGGGACTGCGTCCCCGTGGAGCTGGACGTGGACCGCCTGCTGGAGGATGCCGCCGGGGAGGCGAAACGGGCCCTTGCCGCCTTCGCGGGGGCGGGCCGGGGCAGCCTGCTTCTTTTGAGCCTCACCGCCGCCCGCACGCTGCCCGGACGCGCCGCGGACGTCTGCGCCGCCCTGTGCCGCTGCGCCCGCCTGGTGCTGGAGGGGCGGCCGGACGTGGACCGCTGCTACCTGAGCGGCGGCGATATCGCCCGCGGCTTTTTGGACGAGGTCGGCGCGCGGGGCGTGGAGCTGCTCTGCGAGCTGCTGCCGCTGGCGGTGTGCGGCCGCCTGCTGGGCGGGCCGCACGAGGGGCTGCTCGTGCTCACCAAGGGCGGCATGATCGGCGGGCCGGACGCCATCGAGCGCATGCTGGAAAACGCGAGCCGCTTCCGCGGCCCCGCTTGACCAATACAAAGAGAAAGATCAGGGAGGGAAAGACCCATGGAACGAACTGCATCCAATGCGCTGAAACCCGTCGTGCTCATCCCCATCGGGGACGTGGCCGGCGTGGGGCCGGAGATCGCGGTCAAGGCGCTTCTGCACCCGGAGGTGTTTTCCTGGTGCCGCCCGCTGGTGGTGGGCGAAAAGAGCTGCGTACAGCGGGCGATCGAGGTCTGCGGCGCGGCCCTGCGGCTGCACCTGGCCGAGGACCCGGAGGAGGCTGCCTTTGCCCCCGGCACGCTGGACCTTGTCAACGTGGACGTTCTCCGCGCCGAGGACACCGTCTTTGGCCGCGTGCAGGCCGGCGCGGGCCGCGCGGCCTACGCCTTTTTGGAGAAATGCGTCTCCCTTCTGCGGGATAGACAGGCGGACGCGCTGGCCACCACCACGCTCAACAAGCAGGCCCTGCGGCAGGCGGGCGTGCCCTACATCGGCCACACGGAGATCTTGGGCGGGCTCACCGGCACGGCCGACCCCATGACCATGTTCCAGGTGGGCGGCCTGCGGGTGTTCTTCCTCTCCCGGCACCTGTCCCTCAGGCAGGCGCTGGACTACGTGACGGAGGAACACGTCTATGCCTACACGCTGCGCGTGGACGCGGCCCTGCGCCGCCTGGGCGTGGAGACGCCGCGCATCGCGATGGCCGCGCTCAACCCCCACGGCGGGGACAACGGGCTGTTCGGCCGGGAGGAGATCGAGCAGATCATGCCCGCCGTGCGAGACGCGCGCGCACAAGGCGTGGACGTGTCCGACCCCATCGGCGCGGACTCTGTGTTCCACCTGGCCGCCCAGGGCCGCTTCGACGCGGTGATCTCCCTCTACCACGACCAAGGGCACATCGCCACCAAGATGGCCGACTTCGAGCGCACCATCTCCGTGACCGTGGGCCTGCCCTTCCTCCGCACCTCCGTGGACCACGGCACCGCCTACGACATCGCCGGAACGGGGAAGGCCAGCGAGGTCAGCATGGTGGAAGCCATCCGCCTGGCCGCGCTCTACGGCCCCTTGTACGGCGTGGACCCCGCCTGGCGGTGAGCCGCAAACACACCGTAAAGCGCACATAAAAGCCGCTTCATCCACCGATGAAGCGGTTTTTCCATTTAGAACACTATGTAGGGAAAAAGGCAGCTCGCGCCGGACTGCGGGCTTTTCGGTGGGCCTCCTTCATAAGAGAGCGAACCGCATTGGACTGCGGCTTTTCCGACGGAGCCGCCTTCCACGGAACGGCGAAGCCCCTCGCTCATCCCGGGACCGCGCCGCCCCGCAGCCAGGTCTCGCCCCGCTCCGTGCAGAGCAGCCCCTCGCCGTCCTCCAGCAGGTATACTCTCTGCCCGCTCTCCCTCTGGAAGGCCTCCATCCGCTCCTCGAAGCGCGGGTACTTCGCCCCAAAGCGCGCCCGGTGCGGGCAGATGCTGGAGCCGGTGAGGCTGAAGCCGTTTAGGTCCGTCAAGCCGTATTTGCGGTTCATGGAGCCGTCCAGCAGCTGGATGTGCGCAAGCGTGCCGCCCAGGGCCAGCGCGCCGCCGCTGGAGCCCAGGATCACCGCCTTCTCTGCGGCCGATTTCAGCACCTCTCCATAGCCCCGCTCCCGCAAAATTTTGGTGAGAAGAAAGGCGTTGCCGCCCAGGAAGTACAGAAAGTCGAAGCCCGTCAGCCCCTTGGGCCGCCCGCGTTCCAGATCAAAGACCTCCAAAGAGCCCAGTTTCAGGGCGGCAAGTTCCTCCCGCACATGGGGCAGGGACGCCTCGCGCGCCTTCATGGACGCCATGGCGTTGGGGACCAGCGCGCCGCGGGCGCCCTCCAGCCGGGGCAGGCTCTCCCGCAGCGCGGGCGCGCTCAATCCGTTCGACAACAGCAGGAGGACCATCCACCTTCCCTCCTTCTTCACACGGATAAAGAGAAGCGGGCAGGGGATGCCTCCCGCGCCCGCTCTTGGGTCTTTTCGCTTACTTGCCCAGCATGGCCGCGCCGATGATGCCGGCGTCGTTGCCCAGGGCCGCCAGCTCGATGCGGCCATAGGGCAGGTCCTTATAGAAGACGTACTCCTTGACCTTCTCGCGCAGGGGCTCGATCAGGAAGTCGCCCGCCTTGGAGACGCCGCCGCCGATGGCGAACACCTCCGGGTCGAAGGCGTTGATCAGCGCCACGATGCCCATGGCCAGGTAGTAGATGTACTTGTCGTAGACCTTCACGGCCACGGGGTCCTTCTCGCGGGCCGCGTCGATGACGGTCTTGGCCTCGATCTTGTCAAGGTCGCCGCCCACCATCTTGGCGATGAGGCAGTCGGGGGCTTCCTCGGCGGCCTCGCGGCCCATGCGGATCAGGGCCGTGGCGGAGGAATACTGCTCCCAGCAGCCGATGCCGCCGCAGGTGCAGGGACGGCCCTCCACGTTGACGGTCATGTGGCCCAGCTCGCTGCCCACGTGGTGGGTGCCGGAGTAGATCTTGCCGTCGATGATGATGCCGCCGCCCACGCCGGTGCCCAGCGTCAGGAAGATGGAGTTCTTCACGCCCTTGGAAACGCCCGCCACGCTCTCGGCCAGGGCGGCCACGGTGGCGTCGTTCTCCACGTAGATGGGCTTGTCGATGACCTGGGAGAGGATCTCCACCAGGGGCACGTTGTGCCAGCCCAAGTTGGTGCAGAAGGAGATGATGCCGGTCTCGGGGTTGGTGACGCCGGGCACGCCCACGCCGATAGCCGCCACGTCGTCCACGCTGTAGCCGCCCTTTTCCAGCAGCTCCAGGGACAGCTTGCCCATATCCCGGATGATGGGCTCGGGCCCGCGCTCGACCAGAGTGGGCGTGGAACCCTTGAGCAGGATCTTGCCGTTTTCGTCCACCAGACCCACGGCGATGTTGGTGCCGCCCAGGTCAACGCCAATGTAGATCATGATCCATGTACCTCCCTTGGAATGTGTATGTTGTGATCTTTTGAAAGATCGAATCAGCGAAATTTCATGCGAAAATAGACTTTGTCCGTCAGGAATTCTGCTGGGCCTGCTGCTGCAGGCGCTCGTTCAGCTCCCGCGCGCCGTGGTAGCCCATGGCCTTTAAGCGGAAGTTGGAGGCCGCCACCTCGATCACGATGGCCAGGTTGCGGCCCGGCCGCACGGGCAGAACGAGCAGGGGCACCTTCACGCCCAAAATGGCGGTGAATTCCTCGTTGAAGCCCAGCCGGTCGTATTCCTTCTTATCGTCCCACAGCTCCATGTGGCAGACGATGTCGATGGTCTTGGAGTTGATCACCGCGCCCACGCCGTACATGTTCTTGACGTTGATGATCCCAACGCCGCGGATCTCCATGAAATGCCGGAGCACCTCCGGGGCCTCGCCCACCAGGCGGCGGTCGTTGACCTTGCGGATGTCCACCACGTCGTCGGCCACCAGGCGGTGGCCCCGCTTGACCAGCTCCAGCGCGGCCTCGCTCTTGCCCACGCCGGACTCGCCGGTGAGCATCACGCCCACGCCGAAGACGTCGATGAGCACCCCGTGCCGGGTGATGTGGGGCGCCAGGCAATTGGAGATGTAGGTGGATGCCTGCAGGGAGAAGCGCGTGGTCACAAGGCGGGAGCGGAGCAGCGGGATCTTGTGCCGCCTGGCCGCCTCCAGCAGCTCCGGCGGGCACTCCATGTTGCGGCAGATCACCACCACCGGCAGCGGATGGGCCATATAGGCCTCCAGCCGCTCCCCGCGGACCTTGGGCTCCAGGGAAACCAGATACTCCATCTCCGCCTTGCCGATCACCTGCAGGCGGTCGGCGGCGAAGTAGTCAAAGAAGCCGCACAGCTGCAGGCCGGGACGGTTCACGTCGCTGGTCTCCAGGTTGAGCTCCGTCTGCTCGCCCAGCTCCAGGGGCTCCAGGTCCAAGGCCTTGATAAACTCCATCAGGGGGATCATGCGCCCGCCTCCTCCCGCCGCGGGCCTCCGGCCCGCTCACAGCTCCTTTTAACATTATACATAAACCCGCGGGCGCTGTCCAGAACGAACCCGCGGGTTTTCACGATCGGCGACAAAATAATGGCCGCTTATCTTTTATAAGGGATGCCCTTTATGCGCGGGCGGCAGCTCGTCCACCAGCGCCTCGCCGTTGCGCATGCGCAGCACCCGCACCCGCGCGCCCCTTTCGATGAAGCCGCAGCGGGCGGTGGCGTTCACCTGGCTCTCCCCCAGACGCACAAGGCCGCCAGGGTGCAGGTCCGTCACGGCCACGCCCTCCGTTTCCAGCTTCTTTTGCGTCTCCAGCCCGTTGCCCTGCAGCGTTTCGTTGAGAGACATCTCCTTCATCTTTTTGGAGGAGGGCAGGCGCGCGATGATCCAGGCGACCGAAGGCACGGCCAAGAGGGCCGCCGACCCCAGGGCCAGCGCCAAATGTGCGGCGCTCCTCTCGCACAGGAACAGGCAGGCGCAAAGGCCCAAAAGCCCCAGCCACGCCAGCGGCCCCAGGCCGGGAAAGCGCGAATCCAGCAGAAAGAGGCCGAAGGAGACCAGCCCCAGCAGGGGCACATAGGCGGGCAGGCCCTGCATGCACTCGGGCAGGAAGGCCAGCAGCAGGCACAAAAAGCCGCCCGCGCTGGGAAGGCCCAGTCCGGGGCTGGCGGCCTCCATGAGCAGCAGCGCCGTGCCCGCGGCAAAGAGCAGCAGCTGCCAGACGGCCATCTCACCCAAGGGCCGCCTCCCCCTTTCTCTTTATGTCCTTACAGCGTCAGAACCCCACGCACAGCGCCGCCAGCAGGCCGCAGAGCAGCGCGCCCAGCAGCAGGCAGGCGCAGTAGCGGGCGATGAGCCGGGGTCGGAAGGCCTGGGCCAGCAGCGCCCACTCCGCGATGGAAAAGAGCATGGTGGCCAGCAGGAAGCAGAGCCCCACCGGCAGGGAATAGCCCACCAGCATCTGGGCGATGGGCAGTATGGAGAACACGTCCGAGTGCAGCACGCCCCCGGCCAGCGCCGCTAGCGGCAGGGCGAGGGGCTGGCCCACCAGCAGCGCGCGGATCGTCTCTTCAGAGGCAAAGGCGGTCAAAAGGCTCGAGCAGACCACGCCCGCCAGCATGAACAGCCAGACGTTGCGGTACACGTTGCCCGCGCTGCACAGGGCGGTGCGCAGGCGGCTCATCGGCTTCTGTTCGTGGTGGTGGTGGCTGTGCTCCACCTGCAGGCGGTCCATGTGCACAAGCGACGCGGCCCCAAAGGACCCGGCCAGCTGGGAGGCGATCAGGCTCACGCCCAAGGCGCAGCCCACGTACCAGAGGGCAAAGGGCAGCGGGAAGCCCGCGAACACGGCGCTCAAGGCCGTTAAGTTCAGCGCGGAGGCGGAGCTTAGGAACACCAGGCAGCAGGGCAGGGGCACGCCGCTGGCCAGAAAGCCCATCATGATGGGGATGATGGAGCAGCTGCAAAAGGGCGAGAGCATCCCCAGACCCAGCGCGGGCAGAACGCCCCGCCAGCCGCTCAGGCGGGAGAGGCGCTCCCGCATGCGCTCATAGGGGATGAACGTCTGGATATAGGAGATGACCGCCACCACCGCCAGCACCAGGATGGAGATGTCCAGGAAATCCGCCAGCGCGTGCAGGATGGGGTGGACGAGGCTCTCGGAAAGGCCCAACCGCTCCAGCGGCGCCTCCAAAAGCGCCTCCAGGGGCCAGGCGGTCAGGGAAAAGTGTCCGTGCAAAGGGGTCTGCGTCATGGGTGCTGCCGTTCCGTTCCTTCCGTTTATCGAGTGTGGACCATAGTTTTCATTCGGGCGGGACGTTTTCCCGCCCATTCCGCATTGTACCCACGAGTTCCATAAAAATCAAGGAGTTTTGTCTCCCCGTGCACGGTTTTCCCCAGATTTTACAAATTATCCTTCGTGTAGCAAATATATATTCAGTTGAATATATGAATCGTTGTTCATGCGTTGTAGGTTTTCTTCTTTAAACGTCCGGCATCGCCTCGGCGATGGATAGGCGGATGGCCTCGGCGGAAGCACGCAGCTGCTCCGTTTCCTCCGCGTTCAAACGGATGGGCAGCAGCTGCTCCGCGCCTCCGCCGCCCACCACGCAGGGCAGGCTCAGGCACAGCTCCCGCAGGCCGTACTCCCCCTCCAGCGGGGAGGAAACGGTCAGGATCGACTTTTCGTCCCGCAGGATGGCCTCGCAGATGCGGCGCACGGCCAGCGCCACGGCGTAATAGGTCGCGCCTTTGCCCTCGATGATGGCGTAAGCGGCGCGGCGCACCCGCTCGTCGAACTCGCCCGCGACGGTTTGATATAAGCTCCCCTCGCATTCCCGGCAGCAGGCGCAGTATTCGTCCATGCTCATGCCCGCGATGGAGGTGAGGCTAAAGGCGGGCAGCTCGGTATCGCCGTGCTCGCCCAGCACGTAGGTGTGGATGTTGCGGGCGTCCACGCCCGTGTGCAGGGACAGCAGGTAGCGCAGGCGGGAGGTGTCCAGCACGGTGCCGGAGCCCAGCGCCCGTCCCTTGGGCAGGCCGGAGAGCTTCCAGGTCAAATACGTGAGCGTGTCCACCGGGTTCGTGACCACCAGCAGCACGGTGTTTTCATCCGCGTACCGCATCACCTGCGGCACGATGGAGGCAAACACCTTGGCGTTCTTTTTCGTCAGGTCCATCCGCGTCTCGCCCGGCTTCTGGTTGGCCCCGGCGGCCAGGATCACCAGGTCCGCGTGGGCGCAGTCCTCGTATTTCCCCGCCCGGATGTCCGCCGGCGGGCAGAGGGGGATGCCGTGGGCCAGGTCCAGCACCTCGCCGCGCACCTTCTTTTCGTCTATGTCGATGAGGACCAGCTCCGAGGCCAGGCCGGAGAGCAGAAGCGTGTAGGCCGTGGTCGCGCCCACCTGCCCCGCGCCCACCACGACGATCTTGTTTCCCTGTTTGCGCATGGGGAAAAACCTCCATTTCCTTTAAAAAAATCTCCTTTCCGTGAGTATACCCCTCTTTCCCCCTTTTGCAGCGTTTTCCCCGTCCCCCAAACAAATTGTTTACATCCCCGCCCCATTTTGGCGCAAGTTCTCTCGCATTTCCTATACGTTTCCTTTCTATGCTGTTCCCGCGGGAAGGGGGCTGCCAGGTATTTCCAGCCCGCGGGATCGGAAAACATGGAAACATTTGCGCTTCTTTCTCGTCATATACATGAGGGAAGCGGCGAGGACAAAGGCGCCCCTCCCCCATCCGCAACAAAAAATCCAAAAAGTGGGAGGTGCTGCGTGGAAACCAACATCACGTCCGCCACAGAACAGAAGGACCGACGGGTCCCGACCAGAGGGCCCCTCATTTTTAAGGAGAATCCCCATGAAACACGTTAAAAGGATCTTGGCTTCGGCGCTGGCCTTCCTGCTCGTGCTGGCGCTGACGCCCGCGGCCTTCGCGGCCGACACCACCACTGTCACAGTCAACAAGGAAGGTTTGAAACAGATCAACGCAGACGAGCCCGTCGTCTCCGAGGACGGCACCTCCGCCACCATCGCGTTGAAGCTGGCCGATCCCGACGGCACCCGCCTGCCCGACGATCTTACGACCAAAGAAGTCAGCGGTGGCGACGGGTCCCCTGTCGCTGCCTACGACAAGGCCACAGCACAGGTCACCATCACGGGTATGAAGAAGGGCAATACCTACTCCGTCACGCTGGTCGGCGAGGCCGTCAAGCTCTACACCGTCAGCTATGAACTGGGTGACGGCACGGGCACCCCGCCCGCCGCGCAGAAGTACGCCAAGGACGATCCCGTAACGCTGGCCAAGCCGGACGGCATCACCCCGCCTGAAGGTAAGAAGTTCAGCAAGTGGACCAGCAAGGAAGTGTCTCTCAGCGGCGAAACGTTCGACATGCCCGAGCAGGACGTGACGCTCACCGCCGAGTACACGCCGCTCCAGACGGGCCTGTCCATCACCTTCAAGAAGGGCGAGTCCGGCGACGGCAACGTGAGCGGCATCCCCGCGGATGTGAAGGACCTCACCGAGGGCGACAAGTACACGATCCCCGCGGCCGCTCCCACCGCCGACGGCATGGTCTTTGAGAAATGGGAAGATGAGAGCGGGACCACCTATGACCCCGGTCAGACCATCACCATCGGCGAGACCAATCTCACCCTCACCGCCAAGTGGCATAAAAGAGCCACGGACGTCAGCGTCTCCTTTGGCGAGGGCGACGGCACCGACGTCAAGGGTCTTCCCTCTGATGCCGAGAACCTCACCGAGGGCGACAGCTACACCATCCCCGCGACCGCTCCCACCCAGGCGGGCAAGGTGTTCATCGGCTGGAAAGCAAACGACGGCAAGATCTACCAGCCCGGCGACACGATCACCCTCGGTCAAAAGGGCCTCAAGCTGACCGCCCAATGGGCTGTCCCGGCCGTGGTGGAGTATAAGCCCGGCATGGAGGGCGTGACCGGCATGCCCGACCCGGCGAAGGTCACCGTGGGCGTGGACGCCCCCTTCACCGCGGCCAAGGCGCCCACCCGCATCGGCTACGCCTTCCAGGGCTGGAAGGCCGGCTGGGAGGAAAAGACCTACCAGGCGGGCGAGAAGATCACCATCTCCGCCGACGCGGCCGCAGATGCCGACAAGCTGACGCTGACCGCCCAGTGGGCCTACATGACCCCGATCCCCGGCAACCCCGTGAGCCCCGGCACCGTGACCCCCTCCGGCACCCGCTTCTCCATCTATGCCGAGGGCAGCAGCGGCGGCACCGTCTCCCCCTCCGGCTGGAGCTATGTGGATAAGGGCGGCAGCCTCACCGTGAGCTTCTGGCCCAAGAGCGGCTACTCCATCAAGGCCGTGTATATCGACAACGTAAAGACCGGCACCGAGGGCGGACAGTACACCTTCCGCGACGTGAGCGCCGACCACAAGATCTACGTGGAGTTTGAAAAGGCGTATTACGGCTCCGACTCCGTGCCGCCCACCGGCGACGAAAGGCCGCTTGCACAGGTCGCGGTCTTGAGCGTCCTGCTGACGCTGGGCCTGCTGGTCCTGCTTAGGAAGCGCGCCCGTTAAGCGCAAAAAACCCTTTAACTTATAGCCCCTATCGTCCTTGGGAGCCGCTCCTTTTCCTGCATGAAAGCCACTTTGGGAGCGGCTCCTTTTTACCCCGCCTTGACGGCCGGGGGCGGCCATGGTACAATATGCCTGTTCCGACAAAAGGAACCGTCGTGGGGGAGTAGTCGGCCCGGCCTCCCTGCCTGTTTGGCAAGGGGAGAAAGTGCCGGGCGGCGGCGTCAACACGCTGGAAACCCCGGGAAAGCCGTCCCGGGGACCTGGCGCCGCCAAACTGAATTGTAGACGAGACCCACGGACGGAAGCGGGCGCGCGCCTTGCCTTTCGTCCGTGGGTCTTCTTTTGCATGACGAAGAAGGAGAGTGCGTTTTTCGTGGGTCTGCTGGAACTGTTCACGCTGGCGGTGGGGCTTTCCATGGACGCCTTCGCCGTGGCCCTGTGCAAGGGGCTGGCCATCGGCAAGGTCCGCTGGCGGGACTGCTGCCTGGTGGGTCTCTGGTTCGGCGGCTTCCAGGCGCTGATGCCCGCCTTGGGCTTCCTTCTGGGGGCGCAGTTCCGCGACCAGATCATGGCCTACGACCACTGGATCGCCTTCGCGCTGCTGGCCCTGATCGGCCTTAACATGGTGCGCGAGTCCTTCTCCAGGGAGGAGGAAAAGGCCAGCGCCTCCCTCTCCTTCGGGGCCATGCTGCCCATGGCCGTGGCCACCAGCATCGACGCCCTGGCCGTGGGCGTGAGCTTCGCCTTTCTGCAGGTGGACGTGGGGCCCGCCGTGGCCTTCATCGGCTGCACCACCTTCCTGCTCTCCGCCTTGGGCGTGGTGCTGGGGAGCCTGCTTGGCCTGCGCTTTAAGCGCTGGGCGGAACTGGCCGGCGGCGTGATCCTGACGCTGCTGGGCCTGCGCATACTCATCGAGCACCTGATGGGCCTGGCATAATGGGAAGGCAGAAAAGCGCCGAACCGCCGGGTAAAATTCCCGCGTCTGATTATGGAGTAAAAAAACAAAATGGTCCTTGAAACGGAACGGCTCCTGTTGAGGGAATACGCTTTTGACGATCTTGATCCTCTGTATGAGATCCTTTCCGACCGGGAGACCATGGCGCATTACCCAAAGCCCTTTGAGGAGGAAGACGTGCAAAGATGGATCCGATGGAACAGGGAGAATTACGCTCTATACGGCTTCGGGCTTTGGGCCGTCGTCCTAAAGGGAACGGGCAAGCTGATCGGCGACTGCGGGATCACGCTGCAAAGCATCGACGGGGAGACGCTGCCGGAAATAGGCTATCACATCCACAAAAGCCACTGGCGGCAGGGATTTGGGAGCGAGGCCGCAAGGGCGGTCCGGGACTGGGCGTTTGAGCACACGGGATACGATCGGCTGTATTCCTACATGAAGTATACGAATGTCGCCTCCTGTTCCACCGCAAGGGCGGCCGGGATGAAAAAGGTCAAGGAATACCCGGATGAAAAGAACGGCATCACTTATGTTTACGCCATCACGCGGGAAGAATGGGAAGCGCTCAAAGGCAAAGTTTGATGGGTTTCAGCTATCTTCAGGCAGACAGTCGCAAGGCTTTTACAACAGATCGAAGGAGGAAAAAATGATACCTTTCTCCGATATCCTCGTCCGCTCGCTCAGCGGATATGTATGGATGCTCCCGCTCCTTTTGCTGTACTTCCTATTTCTCAAGAAAGCGGGGAAGAAGCAGAGCCTTCTGCACATCGCGGGCGTGTTTTTGTTCTGCTATTACCTCTTTGGGGTGCTGACCGTAACGGGCATCGGGTACACGAGCAAAATCAGGTTCCGCCCCGCGCTTTCGCTCATCCCGTTCGTCGGCATGGTGACCGGGCCGATCGACACCGCGCTCAACGCCGTCCTGTTCGTTCCGCTGGGGTTCTTTCTGCCGCTGTTATACGAGAAATATCGTCGCATAACGCCCGTTGCGGCGACCGGGTTCCTGCTTTCCCTGTCCGTTGAGCTCGCCCAGATGTTCGACTGGGGTTCGTCGGATATCAACGACCTCATCGTCAACACGGCCGGAGCCTGTTTGGGCTATCTGCTTTATCGCTTGCTGTCAAAGGTCATGCCCGTTTCTTGGGGAAAGCAGCTCTGTGCCGACAAGGTGAACGGGCCGACTGAGGTGCTTCTGTTCGCCTCCCTTACATTTTTCCTCATGATCTTCGTTCAGCCCTGGGTCGTTCACAGCCTGCTCCATATCGGATAAACTTGGGCACTTCCCTTCTCCGATGGATTTGACCATCTATTTTCCCACACAAAAAAGCAGGCGGCCGCCTGCTTTTTTGCTTTGCTTTGATGGGTCGGTTTTTCGTTCGTTTACAGCGCCTTGGTCACGCCCTGGGCCTGGGCGGTCTCGCTCACGGCCTTGGCCACGCGCTCCACCACGCGCCGATCGAAGGCGCCGGGGATGATGTAGTCCTCCCGCAGCTCCCCGTCCGTCACCACGGAGGCGATGGCCCGCGCGGCGGCCAGCTTCATCTCCTCGGTGATGTCCCGGGCGCGCACGTCCAGCGCCCCGCGGAAGATGCCGGGGAACACCAGCACGTTGTTGATCTGGTTGGGGAAGTCGGAGCGGCCCGTGGCCACCACGCGCGCACCGCCCTTCTTGGCCTCCTCCGGCATGATCTCGGGGGTGGGGTTGGCCATGGCAAAGACGATGGCGTCCTTTGCCATGGTGGAGACCATCTCAGCGGATAGCACGTTCGGGGCGGAGACGCCGATGAACACATCCTTGCCGCGGATCACGTCACACAGCGGCCCGCGCTCGTTGCGCTTGTTGGTCTTTTCCGCCATTTCCCTTTGGGCGGGGTTCAGCCAGTCCTCGTCCACGGAGAGCGCGCCCTGGCGGTCCACCAGCACGATGTTGCCCACGCCGAAGCGCAGCAGCAGCCGCGCGATGGAGATGCCCGCGCTGCCCGCGCCGTTGATGACGATCTGCGCCTGCTCCATGGTCTTGCCCACGAGCTTTAAGGCGTTGAGCAGCCCCGCGGAGGCCACGATGGCGGTGCCGTGCTGGTCGTCGTGGAACACGGGGATGTCCATCTCCTGCCGCAGCCTGCGCTCGATCTCGAAGCAGCGGGGCGCGGAGATGTCCTCCAAATTGATGCCGCCAAAGGTCGGGCCCAGCCGCTTGACCGTGGCGATGATCTCCTCCGGGTCCTTGGTGTCCAAGCAGATGGGGAAGGCGTCGATGTCCGCGAACGTCTTGAACAGGATGGCCTTGCCCTCCATCACGGGCATGGCGGCCTCGGGGCCGATGTCGCCCAGGCCGAGCACGGCGGTGCCGTCGGTGACCACCGCCACCAGGTTGCCCTTGGCCGTGTAGCGGTAGACCTCGTTCTTGTTGTCCCGTATCCGGCGGCAGGGCTCGGCCACGCCGGGCGTGTAGGCGGTGCTCAGGTCGTCCCGGTCCTGCACGCGGACCTTGGACTGAACGGCGATCTTGCCCTTGTTCTTTTCGTGCAGCGCAAGCGCCGCCTGGTTGTAATCCATCTTGGCTGTCTCCTTCTCTTTGATATCAGACCGTCAAATTCTGTGCAGCACGGCGGGGTCGATGGAGCGCAGGCTGTGGGAGCAGGTGCGCGCCATGGCCACGGACAGCTGGGCGGTCAGCTCCTCCACGCCCCTGCGGACGCCCTCGGCGCCCTCTGCGTGCAGGTACTCCATGATCTTGCGGCCCACGGAGACCGCGCTGGCGCCCAAGGCCAGGCACTTGAAGGCGTCAAAGCCGCTCTCCAGCCCGCAGTCCACGAAGATGGGCATCTTGCCGCCCACGGCGCGGACGATGTCCGGCAGCATGTACAGCGGCGGGACCGCGTAGGGCATGATGCCGTGGTGGTGGGACACCACGATCCCCTGCACGCCGATCTGCGCGCACTTTAAAGCGTCCTGCACGCTGAGCACGCCCTTGATGACGAAGGGCAGGGAAGTGCTCTTCACGAAGTCGTGCAGCCTGTCCTGGCTCTTGGGGGTCATGGGGAAGCCCAACACGTTGTCGTAGCCGCCCTTGTGGCCGAAGGCGTGGTCGATGTCGATGCCCACGGCGATGCAGCCGATCTCCTCCGCGTGGCGGATCTTTTTGAGCAGCATCTCCTCGTCCGCGTAGGGCTTGATGATCTTGATGGTCTTGGCGCCGGTCTGGACGATCTCCTCCAGCTCCTTCTCGTCGCCCATGCCGGACCACATCACCGCGCCGGCCGCCGCCGCGCCCTTTGCCATCTCCACCATGCCGTTGGGGTAGCAGTTGTTCAGGTGCGACAGCGCCGCCATCATGATGGGCGTGCGGAACTTGTGGCCGTACAGCTCCATGGAGGTGTCCGGGAGATCGGCGTCGATCTGGCGCATCTCCAGGAGGAAGGAATCCAGGTAGGCCCTGGTGATCTGGTTGGCGTCCGCGGGATCGACGCGCTTTCTTTCGTCTGCCACTGTGTATCCTCTCCTTGGCGTTTGAAGGTTTAAATAGTCGGTGTTCTTAAAGCGGCGCAGGCCGCCTTGCTCCTTCATTTTAGACCAAAGTGCAGAAAAAGAGCAAGCCCCAAATGCGGCCCCTTCAGCCCGGGTACATCGCCCGCAGCTTCTCCAGAATGGGCGTATCCGCCGGGCAGAAGGAATAGCCCACCGTCTCGGAGGGTTTCAGCCAGCGGATGTCGTTGTGCTCGAGCATCTGCGGCCTGCCCTCCACGATGCGGGTGTTAAACAATGTCAGCTCCACCGTCATGTCCGGGTACTCGTGGGTCAGCTCCATGAAGATCTCCCCAGGCTCCACGGTCACGGCCAGCTCCTCCCGGCACTCGCGGATGAGCGCTTCCCGCCGGGTCTCGCCCTTCTCCACCTTGCCGCCCGCGAACTCCCACAGAAGGCCGCGGGTCTTGTAAGCGGGCCTCTGGCAGGCCAGGAACCTGTCCCCCTCGAAGATGAGGGCGGCCACCACCTGTTTTGTCTCCATGTCTCTTTCCTCTTTAAGTCTTTCAGCCTAAAATTTAGGGGAAAAATCCCCCGGCCAGGGCTATTATAGACCGCGGGCCGGGGGACTGTCAACTTTAAGGGGCTTTAACCCTCGTAATGCAGGGCCTCGATGGGGTGCTTGGCGGCGGCCTTGTGGGCCGGGTAGATGCCGAACAGCACGCCGATGGCCACGGAGAAGCCCACCGCCAGGGCGACCACGCCCGCGGACATGGTGAAGGTAAGCTCTATGCTACGCGCCGCGAACGTCACGATCTGCAGGATCACCCAGGACAGGGCGATGCCGATCAGGCAGCCCAGCAGGCTCACCATCAGCGCCTCGGTCAGGAACTGCAGCATGATGCTGCCGCGCCCCGCGCCGATGGCCTTGCGGATGCCGATCTCGCGGGTCCTCTCGGTCACGGAGACCAGCATGATGTTCATGATGCCGATGCCGCCCACCAGCAGGGAGATGGCGGCGATGCCGCCCAGCAGGTACGCCAGCGTCTGCTGGATGGTGCCCATGGCGTCCATGATGCTGGACTGGTTGATGAGCATGTAGGCGTCCTCGTCCAGCTTGAGGCGGTGCAGCAGCCAGTCGTCCAGCGCCGCCTCGGCGTCGTCCATGCTGTCTTCATCCTCGGCGGATGCGTATAAGGTGGAGACCGCCGCGGCCGCCGGGCTCATGCGCTCGGCCACCGTGTAGGGGATGTAGACGTTCTTGGTGCCCAAAAGCATCGCAAAGGCGGAGTCGTCCTCCTCCAGAACGCCCACGGCCTTGAACGTCCGGCCGTCCAGGGAAAAGCTCTCCCCGGTCACGTCCGTGCGGCCGAAAAGCGCATCCGCCGCGTCGTGGCTGAGCACCGCCACATAGGCGCTGTTGTCCACGTCCGTGGTCTTAAGGAACCTTCCCCCTTCCAGCTCCAGGCCCTGGATCTCGCCGTAGGCCGCCGTGGTGCCGTAGACGTTCAGATCCTCGTCCGTGTGGCCGTTCTTGCCCGTGGCGCTGAACTGGGCCAGGGGCGCGGCGGCGCGGATCTCGGGTAAGTCTGCGATGTCCCGCAGCTCGGAGAGCTTGATGGGGTTCTCCTTATCGTCCAGGACGCTTACGTTCAAAAGATTGCGGCCCAAAGCCTCCACCTGCGAGGTGACGGAGTCGGAGGTGGAGGTGACCAGGGACACCAGCACCACCAGCGCCACCACGCCGATGATGATGCCCAGCATGGTCAGGAACGAGCGCATCTTGTTGGACAAAATGGCGTCCAGCGCCATGCGCACCGACTGCCAGATGCTCATGCTTCCACCTCCCGCACGCGGCCGTCCAGTATGTGCACCCGGCGGGAAGCCTGCCGCGCCACGTTCTCGTCGTGGGTGATGAGCACGATGGTGTTGCCGCTTGCATGCAGCTCGTGGAACAGGCGCATGATCTCCATGCCGGTCTTGGAGTCCAGGTTGCCGGTGGGTTCGTCCGCCAGCAGCAGGGAGGGCCGCGTCACCAGCGCCCGGGCCACGGCCACGCGCTGCTGCTGGCCGCCGGAGAGCTCGAAGGGCTTGTGCTTGGCGCGGGCGGAGAGCTCCACCCGCTCCAGCGCCTCGGCCACCCTGCGCCGCCGCTCGGAGGCGCGCACGCCCTGGTAGATGAGGGGCAGCTCCACGTTCTCCTCCGCGCTCATCTTGGGCAGCAGGTTGAAGCTCTGGAACACGAAGCCGATCTTGCGGTTGCGGATGCGGGCCAGCTCCCGCTCGGAATAGTTGGCGATGGACTGGCCGTCCAGCAGGTACTCCCCGCTGTCCGCCACGTCCAGGCAGCCCACGATGTTCATCAGCGTGGATTTGCCGCTGCCCGACGGCCCCACGATGCCCACGAACTCGCCGTCCCGTATGGTCAGGCAGGCGTGGTCCAGGGCGCGGACCTCCTCGCCGCCGATGCTGTACGTCTTGCAGACGTCCGTCAGGCGAATGATCTCGGCCATGCCTACTCACCCGCCTCCATGTTGTCCTGCATCATCCGCGCCATGGGGAAGGGGAAGTCGAACAGGCTGCTGTTGTCCACGTAGTAGACCTCCTCGCCCTCGTCCAGGCCCTCCAGCACCTCCACGTACTCGCCGTCGGAGACGCCGGTCGTAACGCTTCTCTCCCCGGCGGGCTGGCCGTCCTCGCTCAGGGCGGTGTACACATAGACCTCCATGCCCTTTTCCTGCAGCGCCGCCACGGGGATGGTCAGGGCGTTCTCCGTCCTGCCCACGGTCACGGTGGCCGTGGCGCTCATGCCGGCGCGCATGTCCTCGTCCTTCTCCAGTTCGATCTCCACGCTGTATTTGGCCACGCCCGCCACGCTCACCGTGGAGGGGGCCACCTTGACGATCTGCCCGCTGAAGGCGCGGCCCTCGATGGCGTCGAACTCCACCGCGGCGGTCTGGCCCTCAGAGATGGAGAGTATATCCAGCTCGTCCGCGTCGATGACCAGCTTCATCGTCTCATCCTTTGCAAGGTCCGCGGCCGTAACTGTGAGGTTCATCGCCTGCTGGGCGCCGGGCACGTAGGCGCCCTCGCTCTCCTGCACATACAGCGCCTCCACCACGCCGGAGGCGGGCGCATAGAGCACGGGGTCGTTTTCCAGCGCCCGCAGGTCCTGGAGCGTTTCCTCGATCTTCGCCCTCTGGTCCAGCAGTGAGCGGTACTCGACGCTCTCGCCGATGTCCTTTAGCTTTAACAGCACCTTGCCCACGGAGACCTTCTCGTTCTCCTTGACGGACACGTCCTCCACCTTTCCGCTCTGGCTCACGACCGCGAGCGGCTGGTGGATGTAGATGCTGCCCTGCCCGATCACCTCATCGTCGTCGTTTAAGACCTCGGCGCTGCCGTCCAGCTTCGGCCCGTTGTCGGTGAAGGTGATGACGGCCTGCCCGTCGGAAACGGACTCCACCTCGCCCTTGTACTTCTTATTTTCAACACGCACGTCCGGCTCGTCGCCCTTTTGCAGGGAGCCCGCGGGCACGTTCACGGCCATCTTGCCGTCGATGGAAAGGAGCATGAGCGCGCCGTGCTCTTCCAGCGCCTTCTCGCTCGTTTCCCCTTCCTCAACATAGACCGCCTTCACGCGGCCCTCCGCGTAGGCGCGCACGCTGAGCGTTTCGTCGTCCTTGGGCTTGTTCTGCCCGATGGACATATCCAGCTGCTGCAGCTGGGAGAGCAGCTCCTGCTCGCGGCCGCGGACGGAGTTTTCGTCCACCTCCAGCAGGGCCTCCCCCGCCTGCACGCTCTCGCCCGCGTCCACGAAGATCTCCCTGATGAACAGCCCGTCCGGCAGCTTGAGTTCTTCCCTATCGCCGAAGTCCAGGCTGCCCGTGCCCACCGCCGTGGTGACGATGTCGCGCCTCTCCGCCTGCGTCTGCACGACGCCCGAGAGCGCGGCGCTGTCCGCCACGCGGCGCAGGGCGTTGATGCCCCAGATGCCCAGAAGCAGCAGCAAAACGAGGACCACGGCGATCCCCGCCAGCACGTAGGGCCATACCTTTTTCCTTTTTCCGGCGCTCATGTTCTTCTTTTCCATGCGTATTTTCCGTCCTTCTTGTACGTCGCTTTCACGTCGGCGGGCAATGCCGTCCGCCTTGTCTCGATGGGTCTTTGACGCATACTATCCTAACAGGAAAATATGAATAAGTCATGAAGGATCGGCCCCTGACCGCACTTTTAAAATGATTTTAACACAAAGTATTTTTGCCCCGTTTTGCGAACGGTGAAACGCACCCCAAAAAAATTGAACGGCCGCATTTACATTTGCGCCGCCTTGTCTTATACTGAAAGCGGCCGGGCGGGCAAAAGACGCCCAGATCCCCCAAAAAGCCGCAAATATCCCCACAAACCGCTTCCTTTTTCAGCGAGGTAAAGGCCATGCCCAGACTGCGTTTCCGGCGCCTGTTCTCCTCCCCCTTCAGGCCCTTGTACGACGAGGCCCGCCTGCTTCCCGCCATGCGCCGCAGCATCATGTTCATGATCTGGGGCAACATATTCGGCAACCTGTGCGGCACCATCACGGGCGTGGGCGGCACGGCCCTGACCGGCTATGCCGAGGCCCTGGGCGCGGGGGACTTCGTCTTCGGCGTGCTCAACGGCATCCCGCTGGCGGCGGCGCTGATGCAGATCCCCGCCTCCATCCTGGTCTCCCGCACCCACAAGCGCAAGAAGTACATGCTCACCTACGGCGTGTTCTCGCGCTTCCTCTGGATCGTGGTGGGCCTGGTGCCCTTCTTCGTGCCGACGAACCCGGTGTGGCTGCGCCTCTGGTCGGTCATCTTCCTGGTGGGCATCTCCTCCGTCACCGGCTCCTTCATCAACGTCTGCTTTACGCCCTGGCTGGCCGACCTCGTGCCCATCCGCATCCGCGGCCGCTGGATGTCCATCCGCGACGGCATCATCGCCGCGGCCAACGTGCTGGTGGGGCTGCTGACCGCCTTCATACTGGACAACGTGCCCTCCTTCGCCAGCTACGCCATCGTGTTCGTGATGGGCGGCGTGTTCGGCGTGCTGGACATGTTCTGCTTCATCTTCGTGGAGGAGGTCTACACCCAGCCGCCCACGAGGATCAGCCTGTTCCGCTCCGGCCGGCAGATCTTCTCCGACCGGCCCTTCCTGTGGTTCACCCTGTTCTGGGCGGCGTGGAACTTCACGGCCAACCTGGCCACGCCCTTCGCGGGCCGCTACGCCCTATCCATGGGCCTGTCCTATCTGGAGCTGACCCTCTGCGGCCAGATCGCCTCGGCGCTTACCACCGTTTCCGTGGTCTGGTTCTGGGGCCGCCTGCTGGACCAGTACGGCGCAAAGCCCGTGCTCTGGGTCTCCTGCCTGGTGGCGGCGGTCACGCCGGGCTTCTTCGTCTTTTCCACCGAGGGCAACATCTGGCCGACGCTGCTGCACAACGTGATCGGCGCCTTCTTCTGGAGCGCCTGCAACCTCACCGCCACCAACCTGCAGCTGACGCTCTCGCCCGACGACCAGCGGCCCGTCTACATCGCCATGTTCTCCTGCATCACCTCGCTGCTGGGCTCGTTCCTCGGGGTCTTGAGCGGCGGCGCGCTGCTCGAGTGGGCCCACGTGCTGGTGAACAGCGGCCTGCTTGCGGGCCTTGGCCCCATGGACGACGCCTACAAGCTGGTGTTCCTGCTCTCCGTGGTCCTGCGCCTGGGCGTGGTGTTCCTGTTCGTGCCCCGCATGACCAACAGCACCGAGGCCACCGCCCGCGACATGCTGCGCGACCTGCGCCTGAACGCCTCCCGGCAGCTGCGCCTGCTGGCCGCTTCCAGGCGGCGCAGGTAAAAGGGTTTACAACCTGTATGCTGAAGAAGCGTCTCCGCCCGGAGGCGCTTCTCTTTTTGCCTATTTTGGTACATAGAACGCCGCGCGCCTCCGCATACTGCCTAACAAAACGGGGCCGTTTTGCCCCGGCCCCAAGGAGGCCCGAAACCCATGAAGAAATACAAGCTGGCATCGCTGCTCTGCGCCTGTTTCCTGTTCCTGTTCGCCGCCTGTGCCAAGGGAGGGAAAAGCGCGCCTTCCCCCTCGCCCTCGCCTTCGCCCACGCCCGCGACTGTGGAGCGCGTTTCCGTCAAGCTCCCCCGTTCGCTCGAGACCGACGGCAGCGTGCCCAGTGTCCGCGTGTACGTGACGGAGACGGAGACGGTCGAGGAGATGGACATGGAGGAATACCTCTGCGGCGTGCTCGCGGGGGAGATGCGCGCCGACTGGCCCATGGAGGCGCTCAAGGCCCAGGCGCTGCTGGCCCGCACGTTCGCCCTGTACTTCCTTCTGGAGAAGGGCGGCTCCCGCTACGAGGGCGCGGACCTGTCCACCGACGTGGAGGAAGCGCAGGCCTACGACGCCTCGGGCGTGGACGAGCGCATCCGCAGGGCCATCCGGGAAACGGAGGGGCAGGTCATCGTGGACGAGAGCGGCGCGCCCATCCAGTCCTGGTTCCACTCCCATTCCGGCGGCGTGACGGCCATGGCGAAGGAAGGGCTCGACTACGAGGACGAGGAGCCCGCCTGCATCCGCTCTGTGCGCATCGAGGAATCCGACAAGGCCCCCGAGGAGTGCCAAAGCTGGACCGCCTACTTCTCCTTTGAGGAGGTGAACAAGGCGCTGGAGGGCTTAGGCGGCGGGGACGCCTCGGCCCTTGCCATTGAGGAAACAGGCCCCTCCGGCCGCGTCACGCTCTTTTCCGCCGGGGAAAACAGCGTCTCCGCCCCCTCCCTGCGCCTGGCCTTGGGCGGGACGAGGATGCGCTCCACGCTCCTGACGGATATGAAGGTCGAGGATGGCTACATCTCCATGTCTGGCAGGGGCTACGGCCACGGCGTGGGCATGAGCCAGTGGGGCGCCTACGCCCTGGCCGAGCAGGGAAAAGATGCGCAGGAGATCATCGAAAGCTACTTTGCGGGCGTGCGCTTTGAAAAGGCCTGGGGGTGAAGCCTCCCCGTTTCCCGGGAAAGGCCGCCTCCCCGCTTGTTTCAAAATGTATTTGGCGGAAAACAGGCAAAAACGGCCCCTCCTATTTCCAAGCTGTTGCGCGGGGCCAAAAACTGTTTCAACACCTTTACAACTAAGCTCCCCGTCTTGCCTCCCCGACTTCTTGACGTCCTTTCCTGTTTTTTGTACCCTTATCACATAGGTTTTTGACTTATGCTGCCAAGGCAGACAATACATGGAAAGGCAGGGAGCTACATGAAAACCTGTAGGAAGATCACGTCCCTGTTCCTGGCCGCCGTGCTGGCCCTCGCCGCCAGCCTTGCCGCCCTGAACCTGGGGCCCCTGATGACCACCGCCCACGCCGCGGAGGATCGGTACATCTATTATTACGATCAGCTCACGGACGAGGCGAAGCCCTTTTACGACGCGATGGTGCAGATGTACGAAAAGGGCATTTTCAAGTCCGGCACCGGCGATTTCGACCTGTCCAAGGTCGGGCTGACCAGCGACCGGCTGGCCTACTACAAGGCCAACAACAAGGAGCTGGTGGCCGATTTCAGCGCCGCCCGCGACGCCTTCTACGTCGATTATCCGGACATCTTCTATGTGAACTTCTCTAACCTCTCCATCCGCTTCACCGTGGATAAGAACGGCACCCACCACGCCTACATGGGCCCGGGCCACAAGCCCACCTACTATACGCCCGGTCTTGACAGCGAGACCGCCGTTGAGAGCGCCGTGAGCGCCTACGAGAGCGCCCTGAATGAGGTGGTCAAGGGCGCGCAGGCCGTGTCCGAGCCCCTGAGCGGCAGCCTGGACGCCGCCCGCGTCAAGTACGTGCACGACTACATCACCAAGCACACCACCTACCGTCTGGAGGACGCCTGCAAGCCCGAGAATGTGAACTTCATCCGCACCGCGTACGGCTCTCTGGTCACCGGCGAGGGCGTCTGCGAGGCCTACTCCCGCGCGCTCAAGTCCGTACTGGACCGCCTGGGCATCCCCTGCGTCCTGGTTGACGGCACCTACCGCCACACCGAGGAGGTCGTGGAACTGCACATGTGGGCCTACGTGCAGATCGACGGCAATTGGTACGGCGTGGACGCCACCATGGACGACCCTTACGACGCGGACGACCGCAAGAGCGGCGGCATCGACGGCCACGAGAACCAGGAGTACCTGCTGGTGGGCGCCACCAAGATGAACGCCCGGCACACCCCCTGCGGCATCATGTCCGCAGCCAACTATGAGTTCAGCTATCCCGAGCTGGCCGAGAACGGCCTGGGCGTGGAGACGCTGCACTACACCAACGGCCTGGACGTGTACTACGATCCCAACGGCATCGACGGCACCACCCAGGTGGGCGAGTACAAGGTCAGCTACAAGGGCATGGGCTGCAAGGCCGCCGTGGAGCAGGGCTACTACCTGATCATCCGCTTCACCTCCCTGGACAGGGACGGCGAGTGGTTCGTCAACGAGTGGTCCTACGTGCACATGAACGAGTACGACATGCCCGAGGGCGCCTTCAAGGACAGCCCGACGGAGCTGGACCTGGTGCTGCACAACACCCCTTACGTGGAGTTCGGCATCACCGACCGTCCCCCGGACGGCCCGCTGCTCAGCATGGACGGGAAGGAAGGCAGCCTGGAGAACCGCTACTACCACGGCGACCCCAACCTGCTGCTGGCCTCCACCGGCATGCTGTATAACCCCACGGGCGAGGAGTCCTTCTTTGAGGTACCGCCCTTCATCAAGAAGGCCACGCCCGGCCAGGACGGCCGCATGTACATCGGCAAGACCTATGACGTGAAGATCGAGTACGACCAGAAGCTCAAGCTCGAGGACCCCGAACAGCCCATCGGCGTTGAGATCGAGTGCTCCTCCCGCATAGGCTCCACCACCGGCGAAAAGTACAGCCGCTTAGAGGACCTGCGCCTGGACGGCGAGGCCGGCGTCATCACCTTCAAGTTCACACCCAGCGAGATGTACGCCGACGACACCGTGTTCTACACCTTCAACTTCACCAACGTGGTGGGCAAGCTCAGCAACAAGAAGCCCAACCCCGCCGTGTACCTCTGCTCCTACCCCTGCGCGGCCTACGCCTACAAGGCCCAGGGCTTTGACTGGAACGTGTTCGGCAAGCCCGCCCTGCTGGAGAGTGGCGATCTTTCCACCAACGGCTGGAAGACCAGCGACGGCAGCGACGTGGCCGACGAGCTCAAGGACCGCCTGGTGCTCGTGGCCAGCAAGACCACCAGCGCCCAGGAGAGCAAGATGAACAGCATGGTGGAGGATAAGCTCTCCGGCGAGCTGCTCACCAGCGACACCTACAACATCTCCCTGACGCTGTGCAAGCAGATGGTCATCCAGACCGGCGACGGCGTGCGCGTGTCCTTAGGCTTCCCCGAGGGCTACGGTCCCGAACACGCGGGCGTTACGTTCAAGGCCTATCACTTCACCCGCGATAAGCTGGGCAACATCACCGGCGTGGAGGAGATCCCCTGCGTGATCACCCCCTACGGGCTCATCATCACCTGTACCTCCTTCTCCCCCTTCGCCATCGTCGCCGCCGAGGACACGACGCCTCCCGGCACGGCCTTGGGCAAGACCGTGATCCTTTCCGCTTCCGAGGGCGGCCGGATCCAGGGCGACCAGAAGTCCGACATGTACGCGCTCTCCACGGGCGGCAGCACCTCCGTCGAGATCAAGGCGGACGAAGGCTACGCCATCGAGAGCATCACCGTGGACGGCAAGCCCCTGGAAGGCGTCTACGAAAAGAACAGCTACTCCCTGAAGCTAAGTTACGGCCAGATGGCCTCCAACGTGGCCACCATCGTGGACGCGCAGTTCATCTCCAAGCAGGCCATCGAGCGCGACAAGGCCCGCAACGAGCAGCCCGAGACCGAGGCGGAGGCCCAGGCCGGGAACAAGGCCACCCAGCAGCCCGAGGGCACCCAGGCTCCCGCCCAGGATCCCCTGCCCGCGGTCCCCGAGGAGCACACCAGCGGCGTGCTGCCCGGCTCCAATGGCTCCAACAACGGTTTGGGCGGTTCTAGCAATGGTTTGGGCGGCGTCTCCGCCACCCCCACGCCCGAGTGGACCTACGCGCCCGAACCCGCCCCCAAGGCGGACAGCGCCCGCCGCTCCGGCGGCAGCGCGCAGCAGCCCGCGGGCAATTCGGGCGGCGAGACACTCCAGCCCGAGCCCACGGCCAGCCCGCAGCCCACGGCCCCCGCGCCCCTGGCGCCCCAGCCCATCGTGCTGCCCGCCGTGAACGAAACGGACGAGGCAGTCAACGCCCAGCCCGACAGCCTGATCTCCGACCTGGAGCTCTCCGCGGACACCGCGCCCGCAGCGGCGGACATCGCCGCAAGCGCGCCGCAGAAGCGCGGGATGCTCTACTTCTGGATCGGCCTGGCCTTCACCGCAGGCGTGGGTCTGCTCAGCGGCCTGCTGTTCCTGGTCGTCCGCTCGCGCAGATAAGACCGCTTGATCCCACTCAACTCACCAAAAACAGGAGAGGAAACGCCTCTCCTGTTTTTTTGGGGTCGCCAATAAAAGCGCGGCGCAGGGTTTTGATCGTCCAAAACGGGCCACGATTTTTCTTGTTCATCAAAAATCTCTTTTTTGCTTCCCTTCCCTGTGGTATGATAGGTATAGAAACCAAAAGACAAAGCCCGCTCGGGCGTTTGGGGAGGCGTTTTTTCCATGGCTTATTTAAGCCGCAGGATCCAAGGGGTCCAGCCCTACAAGGCGGGCGACCAGCCGGAGGGCGAATGCGTCAAGCTCAACACCAACGAGAACCCCTTTCCGCCCTCGCCCGCCGTTCGGGCGGCGCTGAACACACAGGTGGACCGGCTGAACCTCTACCCCCAGATCGAGTCGGAGGACCTGCTTTCCGTGATCGCCCGGCGGGAAGGCCTTCAGGAAAGCCAGGTTTTTGCGGGCAACGGTTCGGACGAGGTGCTGGCGCTCTGCTTCCCCGCCTTCGTGGACGAGGACAGGCCCATCCGCATGCCGACCCTCACCTACTCCTTTTACCCGGTGTTTGCCTCCCTGTTCACGCTGCCCTGCACGCGCGTTGCGATGAAGGGCCTGGACATCGACGTGGACGCCCTGCTGGACGGCGACGGCCCTGTGATCCTGGCCAACCCCAACGCGCCCACGGGCCGCGCGCTGCCCCTGTCCGTCCTGCGGCAGATGGCCGAACGGCAGCAAAAGAAGGGCGACCTGCTCATCGTGGACGAGGCCTACATCGCCTTTGGCGGGGAGAGCGCCCGTCCCCTGCTGGATGAATTTGACAACGTGCTCATCACCCGCACGCTCTCCAAGGACCACTCCCTGGCCGGGCTGCGCGTGGGCTACGCCCTGGGCAGTCCCGCCCTGATCGACGGGCTGCGCCGGGCCAAGAACAGCTTCAACTCCTACCCGCTGGACCGTCTCGCCTGCGCGGCGGCGGTCGCTTCCCTTGAGGATGAGGGCTACTTTGCCGCCTGCCGCGACGAGATCGTGCGTACCCGCGAGTTTTTCCATCAGCGCATGGTCGCCCTGGGCTTTGAGCCCAACCCCTCCTGCGCCAACTTCGTCTTTATGCGCTGCCCCGGCGTTCCCGGCAAGGCCGTCTTCGAGGCCCTAAAGGCCCGCCGCATCTTCGTTCGGCGCTTCGACCAGCCCGGCATCGAGGACTATCTGCGCATCACCATCGGCAGCCGCGCCCAGATGGAGGCCCTGCTCGCCGCACTGCATGAGATCCTGCCCGCCCTGCGCGGCCAGGGAAAGGAGTGCTGAAATGTTGAAAAGATGCCTTGCGTTCCTTCTGGTTTTGTGCCTTGTGCCGCTGACTTTGAGCGGCTGCGCCACCTCGCTGGAAGGGGAGCCCAACGGCGCCCGGCCGGACGATCTGGACGGCTCCAAGCTGCCTGTGGACTTCCCGCCGCGCTCGGCCGTCTCCACGGAGTTCAACTCCATCCTGATGGACATCGAGCGCGCCGACTCCCTGGAGGCCCAGCGGGAGGCCTATGAGCGCTTCCACCGGGCGGCCTTCATCTACGTGATGGGCCCCTACTCCTACATGAGCTTCCTGGCCGCGGACGGCGCGAACATCTCCCTGTACCAGGAGGAGTCCCTGACGCTGCTCACGGATTACCTCAACACCTTCGACCCGCAGGCCACGCAGGTGATCAGCGCCGCGGGCTGGGGCGGCCAGCTGCTGGCGGAGTACGCCGCCGGGGCCGTGACGCCCGATAAAATTTTGAACGCCTACCCCACCTCCACCAGCGACGGCCAGGAGGCCACACAGGCGGTCTACAACACCCGCGCCCGCATGACCGAGGCGCTGGAAAACGGCGATTCGGAAGAGGAGCTCGCCTCCCTCCTGCAGGAGGCGGTCGCCGTAAGGCAGGACATCGCCTCCCAGATGGGCTATGACAACTACCTGGCCTACTACTTCCAGCGGCGCGACAACGTCCCCTACACCACGGACGACGTGCGCACGCTGGCCCAGCTGGTGCGGGACGAGCTCGCGCCGGTGCTAAGCACCCTGCCGGTGAACGACTCCCTGCCCGCCCTCTCCCCCGAGGAATGGACAAACGCCCTGCCCGAGCTCATCCAGGCCCTGCCCGCCTTCACCGAGGACCTTCGGTATTGCCTTGATCATGACCTGCTTTCTGTGCAGGCGCAGACCGAGAGCAGCGGCAAGGGCGCCTTCTCCTTCCCCTTATACCAGTACGGCGCCTCCATCGGCCGCGCGCGGCTGGACGGCGGCTTCGACGACGCGCTGACCGTGGCCTATCTGCTGGGCTCCATGAGCTCCGACCTGACCGTGCCCTCCTCCCAGTGGGCGCTGAGCCAGGCGCAGCTCTCCCACGAGACGCAGGCCGCCTCCTGGCGCAGCCTGGCCCTGCCCGCCTTCGCCGCCCTCTACGGCGCGGGCGAGACGGCGGCCCTGCAGGAGATGCAGCGGCTGCTCTTGCAGGACGTGTGCCGCTCCGCCATGGTGTACGACCTGATGCTGCGCCTCTACGAGGGCGACCCGGAGCAGATCACCGCCGCCTATATGCAGGACTTGACGGACGAATATTCCGCCGCCTACGGCCTGCCCTTAACGCCCATGGACGTATACGCCCTGGATGAGGTGCTGCTGGGCACCTCCGACAGCGCGCAGGCGCTGCTGGGCGGCCTGGCGGGGCTGCAGCTGCTCCTGGTGGAGGACGAGGCCCAGGCCCGCTCGCTGCTGGATACGATGATGAGCGTCTACAACTACGGCTACCCGGTCACCGAGGCGGTGAAGGCGGGCCTGCCCAACCCCTACGGCAGGGAGGCCATCCAGGCGCTGGCCGAGTGGTACCTGGGGAACGTGGTGCCGGAGTGACTTTCTTTCCCCTTTGAACACAGAAACAGCCGCAAGGCTTCCCCGCATAAAAAGGCTTCGCTTTCCCATAAGCGAAGCCTTTTTTCGTCGCAATTTCCCTTCAGGGATTTTCTTTGATGGAACACCCAGCCGAGCGGGATTCCATTGAAAAGAAGGAGGTTCTTTCATAGAGAATCCTCCTGCACTCTTTTTCGATGAAACAAACTCCCAGAAAAAGGGCTTCCATCAGAAAAACCCATTTTTTTCAAGCGAAGCCTCCTTTTCCATCGAAAAGCACACAGCGGCGCTTCTTCCCGAAGAAACCCTTCCCATATTTTTTCTCAACGGAACATGATTCCAAATAATGTCCTTCCCCCGCAGAAAAGGCTCCGCTTTCTTCAAGCGAAGCCTTCTTTTATTTGCTTATATATCGAAAATGTCACTCGTTCCGCGGCAGGTCGCTTTCCTCACAGCTCCAGCTTCATGTCGCCCGGCCGCACCCAGCCGATCTTCCGCAGGCCCCAGTCGATCAGCAAGCACAGGGCCGCGGGCAGCAGGAAGTGCATGAGCAGGATGAGCCCCAGCGTGGCGAAGGGGCCGAAGCTCCCCGCCATGGCGGCGTATGCGCCCACCTGTCCCACCAGGCCGCTGGTGCCCATGCCCGCGCCCGTGGGCGTGTTGAGCATGCCGAACACCGCCGTGGAGATAGGGCCTAAGATGGCCGAGGCCAGCGTGGGGGCGATCAGGATCTGCGGCCGACGGCAGATGTTGCCGAACTGCAGCATGGAGGTGCCCAGCCCCTGGGAGATGAGCCCGCCCACGCCGTTGTCCCGGTAGGAGCAGACCGCAAAGCCGATCATCTGGCAGGAGCAGCCCACCGCCGCCGCGCCCGCGGCCAGCCCGTCCAGCCCCAGCGAGATGGCGATGGCCGCGCTGGAGATGGGCGCGGTGAGCGCCAGGCCCATCACCGCCGAGACCACGATGCCCATGGGCACGGGGGTCAAGAGCGTGGCGCGGTTGATGAAGTCGCCCAGGGCGGTCATCAGCCCGCCGATGGGGCCGCCCACGACCTCGCCCACCAGGCCGCCGCTCACGATGGTGACGATGGGCACCAGCACGATGTCCACCGGCGTCTTTCCGAACACAAGGCCGCCCAGCTCCGCGCCGACCACGGCGGCGACGAAGGATCCCATGGGCCCGCCCGCCGCGTAGCCGATGGCCCCGGTGACCGCGGAGGAGAACACCGCCAGCGGCTTGCCGCTCAGGCTCCAGGCCACGGACACGCCGATGGCCGCGCCCACCACGGGCGAGGAGGCGGAGACCACGTCCGCCAGGGGTTTGAGCCAGCCCAGGAAGGGGATCAGCGCCAGCTGGGACAGTATGAGCCCGATGATCAGCGAGGAGAACAGGCCCAGCGCCATGGAGCTCATGGCCTGTATGAAATAGCGGTGCAGATACTTCTTAATTATGCCCCAAACGTTCAACTTTTTCGTTTCGCTCATGGGAAAAACGCCACCTCGGTTTCCTTTTCCCGGCAGGGGCCGGAAATTGGGAAAAGTATAGCAGATGACACGACAGCTGTAAAGACACCTGCGTGTTAAAAAACGCTTTATTGTTTTAGGTGGCGTAAAAAATTCGATTCCTTCGGCGTTCCGGCGCTCCTTCCTGCCTTGGGAGAAGCTCGCTTGGCAGTCAGGCGGCAAAAGCGGCATCTCAAAAGAGCGGCGCGGGCAAGCTGTCATACGGGCCGCGAAGAATGGGCGCGTGAAGGCTCTGCCTGTTTTTCCCAGCGGCCGAAAAAACGCTCTATTTTAAAAGAAAGGAGGGAGAAAAAGAATGCTACTTGAGATCGAAGGCGGCAGGCCCCTGAAGGGCGAGGCGGAGCTCTCCCGTGCCAAGAACGCGGCGCTGCCGCTGCTGGCCTCCAGCCTGCTCACCGAGGAGGAGGTCACGATCCGTGAGCTGCCGGGCATCCGCGACGTGGACAACATGCTCTGCCTGCTGGAGACATTGGGCGCCACCGTCACGCGGGAGGGCCGCTGCGCCTCCGTCCGCGCGGTCGCGCTGGACTTATCCGGCGACAGCTACCCCTTCGTTCGGGCCATGCGGGCCTCCGTTTTGGCCCTGGGGCCGCTGCTGGCGCGGCTGGGCGAGGCGCGGCTCGCGCTGCCGGGCGGCTGCCCCATCGGCTCCAGGCCCATCGACCTGCACATCAAGGGCTTAAAGGCCATGGGCGCGTGCATCCGCCTGGAGGACGGCGAGCTCAAGGCCGTCGCGCCGGGCGGGCTGACGGGGGCGAACATCTACCTGGACCTGCCCTCGGTGGGCGCCACGGAGAACCTGATGATGGCCGCCTGCCTGGCCAAGGGGGAAACGCGCATAGAGAACGCCGCGCGGGAGCCCGAGATCGTGAACCTTGCGCAGCTGCTGACGCGGATGGGCGCAAGCGTCCACGGCGCGGGGGAAAGCAGCTTGCGGGTCGAGGGGCGGCCGCGGCTGCACGGCGCACAGATCGAGCCCATCCCGGACAGGATCGAGGCGGGCACGCTGCTGCTCATGACCGCCGCCTGCCGGGGCGACGTGCTGCTGCGCGGCGCGAAGGAGGAACACTTAAGCGCGGTGATCCAGAAGGCGCAGGAGTGCGGCGCGTATGTGCTGCCGGACGCTGCCGGCCTGCGCGTGCGGGGCGGCCCCTTGCGCCAGACGGACCTGCGCACACAGGGATATCCGGGCTTCCCCACGGACCTGCAGGCCCCGATGATGGCCTTATTGTGCCGCGCCCAGGGCAGTTCCATACTGGTCGAATCGGTTTTTGAGAACCGGTTCCAGCACGCGGCGGAGCTTCGGCGCATGGGCGCGCAGATCACCGTCCGCGGACAGGCGGCGGTGGTTAGGGGCGTTCGGCGGCTCTACGGCACGCGCGTGGCCGCGGGCGACCTGCGCGCCGGCGCTGCGCTGATCCTGGCCGGCCTCTGCGCCGACGGCCGCACCGTCGTGGAAGGCATGGAGCACGTGGACCGGGGCTACGAGGCCCTGGACGAAAAGCTGCGGCGCCTGGGCGCAAAGCTCCGCCGCAGGGAAGCAACGGAGTAGGGGGTTTCAGTTTATTTTCTCGCTTTTCTCACCTTTTACGCCTCCCCGCCGACCCGGGGAGGCCTTTTTGCCGCGCCCGCCGCATCTTGACTTTCTCTGTGGTCTTTGGTATAATATGAATATTCATTCATGGAAAATGATCTGTAAAAGTGCAAGATTTATTTGAATAAACATGGCAAACAGTGTGTTCCTTTATGCACGCATGTTTCTGCACTGTACAAGCATGCCGCAAATATTATTTGAAGTCCGCCGATAATGCCCTGCCGCTATTAAGGAGGTGAGGCTGTGACAGTTTAAGAAGGCAAGAATTATTTATCAACGTGGACGGCTGTGCACAGACGCAAAGGAGGTGACAAAAATGGCTAGAGAAACACATCACGTTGTTCATAATGCCAATGGTGGCTGGGATGTAAAGCGAGGTGGAGCCCAACGGTCCAGCAGGCATTTTGAAACTAAAGACGCTGCAGTCAAGGCTGGTAGGATCATCAGCAAAAACCAAAAAACGGAGTTCGTTATTCACGGCAAAAACGGGCGGATCCAGAGCGCCGATAGCCACGGCGGTGATCTGTGTCCGCCAAGAGGATAGTCAATTTATTTGTCTTGCGGGTAATCGATGTGAGTCCCATAACGGCTGACACCGCAGATTTCTCTTTCCTTCTTGTGGGTTAGTCATTATGAATCATAGGCAAATCCAGTAACTGTCAAACAAAAAACGGACCAGCCCTGCCCGATCTGTGGACCGGGCAGGGCTGGGTTTTATGGTTGCATTCTTATAAGGCGCGGCCTTTCAGGGCTTGTCCCAGAGGCCGTACTGGGCGGTGTTGCGCAGGGCGGAGAGCATCAGCTCGCGGGCGTTGGGGTACTTCTTGCACAGCTCGTCCAGCAGGGCCTTGGCCTCCTCGCGCTCTGTGCTGCCGTCGGCGGGGCAGGGATTCTTGACCACGGGCAGGTCCAGCGCCTTCTGCATGTGGATCACGTGCTTTTCCGGCAGGTAGACCATGGGCCGGATCACGGTGATGCCGGTGCGGTCCAGATAGGTCTTCGGGTGGAAGGTGTGGATGCGCCCTTCATGCAAAAGGCTCAGCACCAGCGTTTCCAGCACGTCGTCGCGGTGGTGGCCCAGGGCCAGCTTGTTGCAGCCGTATTCCCGGCACAGGTCGTTGAGGGCCCCGCGGCGCATCTTGGCGCAGAGGGAGCAGGGGTTCTTCTCCTTGCGGATGTCAAAGAGCACCTGGAAGATGTCGGTCTTTTTGACCGTGTAGGGCACGTCCAGCTGCGCACACAGGCGCGCGATGCCGCTCGTGTCGAAGGGCTCGCCCATGGACAGCGTGAAGGCGCGCAGCTCGTATTTCGTCTTGGAGAAGCGGCGGTACAGGGAGAGGGCGTAAAGCAGCAGCAGGCTGTCCTTGCCGCCGGAAACGCCCACGGCCACGCGGTCGCCGTCCTCGATCAAATGAAAGTCCTGATCCGCCCTGCGGATGCAGCCCAAAACCGTTTTGATCGCTCATCCCTCCCGCTCGATCGTTTGAAGCAGCGCCTTGCAGCCGCGCTCGATGTCCGAATACGCGCGCTCAAAGTCGCCGCTGTACCAGGGGTCGTCGATGCCCCTTTCCTCGCCTGCAAAGCCCAGCAGCAGACATATCTTGTTCTCCGGGTCGCCGCCGAAGAAGCGGCGCATGGCGGAAACGTTGCTTTCCTCCATGCCCACCAGCAGGTCGAAGGCGGCGTAGTCCTCCCGCCGGATCCTGCGGGCGCGGTGGGGAAGCAGCTCCACGCCGTGCTTGAGCAACGTTCGCCGTGCGGGCGGGTAAAGGGGGTTGCCGCGCTCCTCATCGCTCGTACCCGCCGAGTCGACGAAAAGCTCCCGCTCCATGCCCGCATCCCGGGCCAGCTGGCACAAGACCATCCGCGCCATGGGCGAGCGGCAGATGTTGCCAAGACAGACGAACAGCACGCGCCGCATTTGAGGCTCCCCCCTTCCGCCTATGATTAAACCACAAACGGCGCAAAACCGCAACCGTTTGTGGTTTTTGCGGGGCGGTTGCGTGGAAGGCCAAAACGTGGTACACTAGAGCCTGTACGACACAAAAAAGGCCCCAGCGGTGGAAAGGAGAGACGTTCATGGCCGTTTTGAGCTTTGCCCAGTGGATCCGGGCCGCCGCCACGGTCTTCGGCGTCTCCATGCTGCCCGTGCTGGAGCTGAAGGCCGCCATCCCCTTAGGGCTCGCGATGGGCCTGCCCCTGTGGGAGACGTTCCTGATCGCCCTGATCGGCTCCAGCCTGCCGGTGCCCTTCATCCTCCTGTTCCTCCGCCCCCTGTTCCGCTGGCTGCGGCGCTTCCCCGTCTTTGCCCGCATGGTGGACTGGGTGGAAAAGCGCACCCACAAGAAGGCAAAGAGCGTGCTCCGCTTTCAGGAGTGGAGCCTGCTCGGGCTGTTCCTGTTCGTGGGCATCCCGCTGCCCACCACCGGCGTGTGGACGGGCTCGGCCATCGCCTCCCTTTTGGACCTGCGCATACTCTGGGCCTTCCCGGTGATCCTGCTGGGCAACGCCATGGCGGGGCTGCTGATGCTGGGCCTTGGGATCATCATCATTTGAAGGACGCGGGTCGTACAAGCAAGCCCTTATGAAGCGGAGGCGCTGCAAAGCGCCCCTTCTTTTTGCCCTTTTTGAAATTTCTTGCTGCACAGACGCAGTTTTTCTTTGCAATCCACGGGCGTTTAGGGTATCCTTGTGAAAGAGAAAACATGGTTTTTCCATGGAAAGGCCGGTGTCACCATGCACGAAGCGTTTCACTACCGCAGCCTGGAGGAAGTCCGCGCCCGGCTGACGGAGCTGGGCCTGTCCCTGCCCCTGAGCGAGGATATTTCCATCTTACGGCAGCCCCTGCAGCTTTCCCGCCTGCGTCTTCATAACCGCCTGACCGTGCAGCCCATGGAAGGCTGCGACGGCGGCGCGGATGGCTCGCCGGGCGAATGGACGTACAGGCGCTACGGCCGCTACGCCCGGGGCGGGGCCTCGCTGCTCTGGTACGAGGCCGTGGCCGTCGCGCCGGAGGGCCGCGCCAACCCCCGCCAGCTGTGGATCCGGGAGGAAAACGCGGACGCCTTCGCCCGCCTGAACGACGCCGTCCGGGGGGAGGCGCGGAAGGCGGGCCGCGAGGCCCCGCTGCTCATCGCCCAGCTGACCCACTCGGGCCGCTACTCCAAACCCGAGGGCGTTCCCGCGCCGCTCATCGCGGGCAGCAACCCCTATCTGGAAGGGGATGCGCCCATCGACCCCTCCCGCATCGTGTCGGACGACTACCTTGCCTCCCTGCCGGAGCGCTTCGCCAAGGCCGCGCGCCTGTGCGAGCGGGCGGGCTTCGACGGCGCGGACATCAAGTGCTGCCACCGCTACCTGCTCTCCGAGCTGCTTTCCGCCTACGACCGTCCCGGCCGCTACGGCGGGCCGCTGGAGAACCGCATGCGCCTGCTGAAGGAATGTATCGAGGCCGTAAAGGCCGCCGTCTCGCCGGGTTTCCTCATTACCTGCCGTCTGAACCTGCACGACCACTTCCCCTGGCCCTACGGCTTCGGCGTGACCGAGATGAGCGGCGAGCAGCCCGCGCTGGAGGAGGCCGTGCGCGTGGTCTCCATGCTGCATGAGGAGGAGGGCCTGGAGCTTCTCAACTTCACCATCGGCAATCCCTACTCCAACCCGCACGTGAACCGGCCCTACGATCGGGGCGCCTACGTGCCGCCGGAGCACCCCTTCGAGGGCCTGCAGAGGATGATGGACTGCGTGGGGACGGTCAAGGCCGCCTTCCCAAGCCTCAAGGTCATAGGCTCCGCCTTCAGCTATCTGCGTGCCTTCTCCGGCTGCCTGGCCGCGGGCGCTGTGCAGGCGGGCGTGTGCGACGCGGCGGGCTTTGGCCGCCTGGCCTTCGCCTACCCGGATTTCGCCGCCGACCTACTGGAAAAGGGAGCGCTCGACCCAAAGCGCTGCTGCGTCGCCTGCGGCAAGTGCACTTCCCTCATGCGCGCGGGCGCGCGGGCGGGCTGCGTGGTGCGCGACCCTCTCTACACGGAAGAATATCGGCGCGCGGTCCTAAAGAAGGGAGAGAAGCAGGATGCTTGAACAGAAGCTGGCTGTCGTCACCGGCGCGCGGCGGGGCATCGGCCTGGGCATCGCGGAGGCGCTCTTAAAAGAGGGCTGGTCCGTGGTGCTGAGCGCCGCCTCCGGAGAGGCGGAGGAAGCCCTGGCAAGGCTCCGCCCTTTGGGCAACTGCGCCTACATCCCCTGCGACATCTCCGCGGATGCGCAGCGCAGCGCCTTGATCGAGCGGACTTTAAGCGAATACGGCAGGCTGGACGCGCTCGTCAACAACGCGGGCGTGGCCCCGGCCCGGCGCATGGACATTTTGGAGACAACGGAGGAGAACTTCTCGCGGGTGCTGGACGTGAACTTAAAAGGCACCTTCTTCCTCTGCCAGCTGGCCGCAAATGCCATGATCTCTTTGCAGAAAAAGGGCATCGAGGATTATGCCCCGCGCATCGTAAACATAGGCTCCATCTCCGCCTACACCGCCTCGGTCAACCGGGGCGAGTACTGCATCTCCAAGGCGGGCATCTCGATGGTCACACAGCTCTTCGCCGCGCGGCTGGCCGAGTACGGCATCCCCGTGTTCGAGGTGCGGCCCGGCATCATCGACACCGACATGATCGCCTCGGTCAAGGGGAAGTACGATTCCCTCATCGCGGACGGCCTGCTGCCCACGCGGCGGCTGGGCGAACCCAAGGACGTGGCGAACTGCGTGCTGGCCGCCTGCTCCGGCCTGCTGGACTACGGCACCGGCCAGGTCCTCTGCGCGGACGGCGGGTTCCATTTAAGGAGGCTTTAATGCTCATGCAAGCGCGGCCCCTTTCCCTTTCCCCCTTTCCCCTCTACCGGGCAGACACCGTGGTGTTGGGCTCCGGCTGCGCGGGGCTCAACGCGGCGGACAGCCTGTACGACCTGGGCGTGCGCGACCTGTTGCTGGTGACCGAGGGCATGAATATGGGCACCTCCCGCAACACCGGCTCGGACAAGCAGACCTACTATAAGCTGACGCTCAGCGGAGACGAGCCGGACAGCGTGCAGGCGATGGCGCAGACGTTGTTCGAGGGCGGCGGCGTGCACGGGGACATCGCCCTGTGCGAGGCGGCGGGCTCCGCGCGGGGCTTCCTCAAGCTCTGCGGCCTGGGCGTGCCCTTCCCCACGGACCTCTTCGGCCAGTACGCGGGCTACAAGACCGACCACGACCCCGCCCGCCGCGCCACCAGCGCCGGGCCGCTCACCTCCAGGTACATGACCGAGGCGCTGGAAAGGAACGTGAGGGGCAAGGACATCCCTCTGCTGGACGGGGCCCAGGCCGTGGAGCTGGTGGTGGAAAAGGGGCGCCTGCGGGGCCTTCTGTGTCTGGACCCCTCGGGCGGATTGCTCGCTATCCAGTGCCGCTTCCTCATACTCTGCACCGGCGGCCCCGCGGGCATCTATGAACAGAGGGTGTACCCTCAAAGCCAGCTGGGCGGCAGCGGGCTTGCCATCCGCGCGGGCGCGGCCATGGAGAACATGGACCTGTGGCAGTACGGCCTGGCCTCCCTGGACTTCCGCTGGAACGTCTCCGGCAGCTACCAGCAGGTGCTGCCCCGCTACATCTCCGTGAACGAGAAGGGCGTGGAGCGGGAGTTTTTGTTGGAATCCCTGCCGGAAAGGGAGGCGCTGCTGCTTGCCTTCCGCAAGGGCTATGAGTGGCCCTTCGACGTGCGCAGGCGGGAGGCCTCCTCGAAGATCGACCTGCTGGTGCACGAGCAGACGCGCTTAGGTCGGCGGGTCTATCTGGATTTCACGAAAAACCCTGCGGGCTACCGCTTCTCCGCCCTGCCGGAGGAGGCGCGGGAGTATCTGCAAAGGAGCGGCTGCGACCTGCCCACGCCGATAGAGCGGCTCCTGCACATGAACCCCCAGGCCGTAAAGCTGTATAGCGACCACGGCATCGACCTTGCAAAGGAGCCCCTGCGCGTGGGCGTCTGCGCCCAGCACCTGAACGGCGGCGTGGCCATCGACTGTAACTGGCGCAGCAGCGTGGAGGGGCTGTACGCCGCCGGGGAGGCCGCGGGCAGCTTCGGCGTGACGCGGCCCGGCGGCTCGGCGCTCAACGCCACGCAGGTGGGTTCCCTGCGGGCGGCGGAGGACATCGCCGGGCGGGAGCGCGGGCCCTTCGGGGACGAGGAAGCGCTGTTTGCGGCCTGTGAGAGGCTGCAAAATGGCCTTATGCGCGGCAGGAACGGCGGCGGGCGGCCCTTCGGGGAGCTGCTGGAAAGCCTAAGCCGGGAGATGACGCTCAACTGCGCGCAGCTGCGCAGGGAGGAGCCGATGCGCGCCCTGCTTGACTCTCTGCGGCCCCTGCTTGCGGATTACTTCGGCTCCGTCTCCTTCCGCCCCGGCGAGGAACGGGAGTACCTGCGCGCGCTGGACCTAATCGCCAGCGCCGCCGCCGTGCTGGATGCCTCTCTCTTGAGCGCGCAGCGCTTCGGCTCCCGCGGCTCCTGCCTCTATGAAGGGCGGCCGGACGCGCCGGAGGAAACAAAAGGGCAGCTCATACGCACCACAAACCTGCACAGCGAGTGCGTCCCCGTGCGGCCCCTGCCCCGGCCCGACCCCTGGTTCGAGAACGTGTGGCGGGACTACCGGGTGCGCAAGGGGCTATAAAGAACCAACAGAAAAACAGGAGGGTAAACACAATGGACGCCGTATTCATGACCACGGGCGGGCAGACGGCCGTGGACAAGGCCTATTCCCCCGCCGTCAAGGCTTCCCTGCAGCAGGGCCTGCGCTTCCTTGCGCCTATCTTCTCCAAGGAGGCGCTGCTGAAAAGCGGGGAAACGTACAAGGACGTTTCCTACATCTTCTCCACCTGGGGCATGCTGCCCTTAACGGAGGAGGAGATCGGCCGCTTCTTTCCTTCCCTTAAGGCCGTGTTCTACGCCGCCGGGACGGTGCAGGCCTTCGCCCGGCCCTTCCTGGCCCGGGGCGTGGCGGTGTTCAGCGCCTGGGCGGCCAACGGCGTGCCCGTGGCGGAGTACGCCTTTGCCCAGATCGTCTTGGGGCTCAAGGGCTTTTTCCGCTCCAGCCTCCTGTACAAGGCGGGCGACCAC
>CANQPP010000013.1 GCA_947625765.1 uncultured Clostridia bacterium | reverse complement strand
ACCGAAGCGCTTATCCCCGTTCGACTTGCATGTGATAAGCACGCCGCCAGCGTTCGTCCTGAGCCAGGATCAAACTCTCATATTTAAAAGTTTCATCCTCGCAGACTTATCTCGTCCGCTGACATACTCTTATTTCGGAATCTTTGGAATCAACTTAAGGCCTTTCACCCTTTAGACCCTTTTGCAGGCCCTCCGGGCTTCTCCCGTTGCTTCTTGCCTTGCTTTTCCTTCTCGTTTCCTGTATCGTTTTCAAGGTTCCCGCTGACCTCTTGAAGGCTTCCCAAACCGTCTCCGGCGGGCCCTTCTTGCGGACAGCTTCTGTATATTACCACTTCTTCCCCTCGCCTGTCAAGCCTTTTTTTCGGCTTTTTTTAAGTTTTTTTGGGCCCATTTCTTTTCCCGAACATTCCCGCAAAACACAGGATTTCGTCCTGGTTTGCTTGAACATCTCCCCGTTTTTCTTTCCATCGTTCGTCTTTTTAGGGGTTCCGCAGCCCCTTCGGGTAGTGGTTCTTCATTTGTCCGCCGCTGCCCTTGCACAGGCCCAGCGGCCAGCCGCCCGCGGTCACGGCGCCCCAGCCTTCCAGTTCGCCCGGCAGCGCCTCCCCGCGCAGGTAGGCCGCCGCCCGCATCTCGTCCAGCTCCGCCCGGCGCAGGAAGTTTCCTCCCTCCGCCATGGCCAGGGCGTGGGCGGGCTCCAGCCTTCCCGTCTTGAACGTGCCCACGCGCAGCCCCGCCCGCAGCACGCGCAGCCCCTTCAGCTCCGGCGTTCCCTCGGGCGTAAGGCTCAGCGCGTCCTTGTGGCGCAGAAGTTTCCCCGGCAGTGGTTCCGGCAGCAGCTCCCTTGAGAGGCGCTCCCAGTCCCTCTCCGCAGGGCTCGCAGGCAGAAGCGGCAGAACGCTTATCTTTCCTTCACCTTTATCCCGCAAACAGGCGTAAAACTGCCCCTCGCCCCGCACCCGGTGGGGCATCAGCCGCACGCCCTCGCCCAGCAGTTCCAGCCCCTTCTCCTTTTCCAACAGGTCGCACAGGCTCCCCTCGTTCTCCTGCCGGTTGAACGTGCAGGTGGAATACACCAGCCGCCCGCCCGGCCGCAGCAGCCCCGCCGCGCAGCTCAGGATCTCCACCTGCCTCCTTCTGCAGGCCAGCACGTTCTCCCAGGACCAGTCGCGCACGGCCCCCTCGTCCCGCCGGAACATCCCTTCCCCGGAACAGGGCGCGTCCACCAGCACCGCGTCGAACCAGCGGCCGAAGTGCCGCAGCAGCCGCTCCGGCGTCTCGTTCAGCACCACCGCGTTCACGACGCCCAGCCTTTCCAGATTCTCCAGAAGAACGCGGGCGCGGCCGGGGTGCAGCTCGTTGGCAAACAGCACGCCCTTGCCCTGCATCGCGGCGGCCAGCTGTCCCGTCTTGCCGCCCGGCGCGGCGCACAGGTCCAGCACCCGCTCGCCGGGGCGGACGGCCAGCGCCTCCGCCGGGGCCATGGCGGAGGGCTCCTGCATGTAGTAAAGCCCCGCCGCGTAGAGGATCGACTTCCCCGGCTTCAGTTCCTCCGGCGCGAGGAAGCCGTCCGCGCACCAGGGCACGGCGGGCAAGGCTGCGCAGCGCTCCCGCAAAGCGGCGCTTCTCTTTAGCCCGTTCAGGCGCAGCCCGCGCACGGGGCTCTCCGTCAAGGCGGCCAGCAGCGCCTCCGCCTCCGGCCCCAAAAGGGCCTGCATCTCCTTCACAAACGCCTCCGGCAGCGCGCCTGCGTCCATGGTCTTTCCCCCTTTTTTTATCTTCCTGCCGTGATTTTTTTCATTATAGCAAAGCCGCGGCCCACATGCAAAGCCGTTTTTGGGGGAAGCTAGGAAAAAGGGAGGGATGCTTCATGGCCCAGGCGAATTGCTCTATCTGTTCCCGCGCCGAGGACACGCGCGCTCTCACCGTCTGCCCCGGCTGCGGCCAATGGGTCTGCGCGGACTGCCTGACGGAGAGCGGCGTCTGCGCCGCCTGCCAGGCGGACGAGGAGGAATAGACCCCGCACACGCGGCAAAGGGAGGGACGTTTTTCGCCCCTCCCCGCTCGTTTTGTGTTTTTTTGGCTTACTTGAACTCGATGCGCATGTTGCCGATGCCGCCGCGCACGGTCAGGCTGTTCTCCGCCTGGCTGTCGTTGAGGAAGCCTCCGTTCACCGTCATCGGCAGCCCGTCCCCATAGATCGTCTCTCCGCCGTTCGAGCCTTCCACCCGGATCTGCCCCAGGTCCACGCTCGCGACGTTCACGGCCAGCGGCACATCCTTGGCAAGCGTCAGATGCACGTCGCCAATGTCCTGCTTCACGCTGCATTCGCCCAGCAGCTCGCCTTCCAGCGTCAGCTGGCCCACGCTGGCCTCGATCTTCGCGTTGTTCAGGCTCACGTTCCGGCCCTCGAAGTCCCCGATGTCCGCGCGGATGTCGGCCATCGTCTGAACGCTCACGTTCTCCATCTGCGTTCGGCCGATGTCGCCGTCGTACTCCAGCCTGTCGAACTCGCAGTCCGTGATCTGGATATCGCCCACGCCCGCGTCGAAGACGGCCTCGTCCACGTGCAAGGCGCGCAGGTCCATCGTGCCCGACTCGCCGATCGCGTGGAGCTTTCGGACCTCGCCGCCGGAGACGAGCAGGTTCCCCGCGCTGGAGTTAAGCCTGGCATCCTCCGCCCGCAGCTCCTGGATCTCCATATCGCCGACCCCGATGTCCAAATTCACCGAATCCGCGAACATAGATGTTTTCCATAGAATGTCGCTCGTGCTCGCCCAGAGAGTCACATCTTCTAATTGCTGCTCCGGCAAGTACAGCGTGATCTCCGGTTTGAGATCATAGAGGCTCGTGAAGAAACCGTCCATGGAAAACGGCCCCCAGTCGGTACTGTTTTGCGACAGGACCAGCGTTCCGTCGTGGACCTCCAGGTTTAAAAACCCCTCGGGCACATTTTTCGCGTGGACGTGTGTGGTCCCGTCCTCGCTGGGCAGCACGGTGACCTGAAAGATATCCACGGACATATACAGGCTCTGATAGGGTTCCTCGACCTTTCTATCCTCGTCGACCACTGACCGCAGTTTAAATGTGGTGCCTTGGCGGGTGATATACTTCCCGTCGTACATGCCCGCGTCCACCTCTGCACTGTGCCACACGAGACCCACCGCGCCCAGGATGGCGCCGCCCAGCGTCAGGGCCAGGCCGACGATCAGAAACACCTTTGCGACCTTCTTCACGCCGGATCGCCTCCCTTCTTGAGCGCCGCTTTTGCGGCGCGCGCTTCCCTTTTCTTTTTCCGCGCGTTTCTTATGCAGCGGGAAAGCCCCACGCAAGCGGACACCGTGCCCAGGCCCGTGAGCACCCCCAGCCCGACCATGCACACGCCAAAGCCCAGCAGCATCACGAACAGGGGAATGGAAAGATGCAGGCAGGGGAAGCTCCAGACGCACAGGAACACACCCGCCACGGTGAGCGCCGCCATGGCCGCGTAGAAGGCGACGATGAGCGCCAGCGCCGTGATGCCGAGCCCCGCCACGATGGCGACGGCCGCCGCGGCAAGGCCCAGCGCCACGGGCAGCGTCACGGGCAGCGTGAGGACCACGCAGAGCCAGAACCACACCGACTTATAGTAGGGCGTCTTGGCCGCGGGCGCGCGCTCCGGCGTTTGGACGGGCACGGCCACGCCGTTTTCCTGCAAAATGCGCTGGGCGATCAACTGGGGGCTGCCCAGCTTCTCGATGGCGACGCCCTCGTCCTCGGCGTCTGCCAGGAACTCCTCGTAGTAGTTGACGGCCGCATCCCTTTCCTCCGGGGAAAGGGGCGACAGCTCCCGGCGCAGCGCCTGCAAAAATTCATCGCGGGTCATCGCCGGCACCTCCCTCCGTGTTGGTTTCTGCGGTATCGCCCCGCAGGATCTCGTCCAGACCGCTCTTGTAGCTTTCCCACTCCTCCAGGTACTGCCGCAGCAGCGCCCGGCCCATGGGGCTTAGGTGGTAGTAGCGGCGGTTGCGGCCGGAGATGGCCACGTCGTAGGTCTCCAGCGCCCCCTCCTTCTGCAGCCTGCGCAAAACCGGGTACAGGGCCGATTCCGAGACCCCCGTGGCGGCCACCAGCCGCTGGGTGATCAGATAGCCGTAGGTATCCTCCCGCTCCAGGATGGCCAAAACGCAGGCCTCCAAAAGGGGAGCGCTCACGGGCAGCGACATCGGGCAGACCTCCTTTCCTTTTCTTTGTGCAATATTATAAAAAATATAATATTGTTTGTCAAGAGTGTTCCCCAACTTTTTTTGAAGAAATTTCCGCGCCGCCGCGCCCGCGCCTGACCTCCCAGAAACTGCCCTCATCGAAACCGTTCTTCTAAGGACCGCACTCCATGAACCACCACTAAAGAGATCAGCCCCGCAAGACCCCTTCCATTCTACTAAATAGAAGAAAGCCCGCCTCCCCCGCCGCCCATTTTCAATCGAAGAAAACCGCTCCGCGAAATGCGGGCCTTTCTTTCCCTTGTTGCCGCCTTGCCGTCTTGCGAAAACCAACAAAAGCCCGCCTCCCTTCACAGGGACGCGGGCTTCCTTCTTCCTTCTATTATAAGTACCTCTGCGCCTTTCCTCACTCGAACAGGCGGCGCAGGTCCTCCTCCGTCAGGGCGGCGGGCAGCGCCTCGCCGGGCCGCACCACCGCGTCGATCAGCGCCTTCTTCTCCTCCTGCAGGGCCAGCACCTTCTCCTCGATGGTGTCCTGGGCGATGAGCTTATAGACGTGCACCTTGTTCTTCTGGCCGATGCGGTGGGCGCGGTCGGTGGCCTGGTCCTCCACGGCCGGGTTCCACCAGGGGTCGAAGTGGATCACGCTGTCCGCGGCGGTGAGGTTGAGGCCGAATCCCCCCGCCCTAAGGCTTATGAGGAACAGCGGCGCATCCCCCTCGTTGAAGGCGCTGCATAGCTCCGCCCGCTCCTTCGCGGGCGTGTCGCCGTCCAGGTACAGATAGGGCACTTCCTCCTTCTCCAGCCGCTCCCGCAGCAGCGCCAGCAGGGAGGTGAACTGGGAGAACAGCAGCGCCCGGTGCCCGCCCTCGCGCAGGGCCAGCACCAGCTGCACGGCCAGCTCCATCTTCGCGCTGCCGCCCAGGTACCCCTCGTAGCAGAGCTTCGGGTGGCAGCACAGCTCCCGCAGCCGTGTGATCGAGGCCAAAACGCGGATGTTGCGGTGGTTCCTCTCCCCGTCCATCAGGTCGCGGGCGCGGGCCAGCTCCGCGTCGTACAGCCTCCGCTGCTCCGGCGGCAGGCTGCACGCCAGCGTCTGCTCCCACTTGTCCGGCAGCTCCTGCAATACGTCCTTCTTCACCCTGCGCAGCAGGAAGGGCCGCAGCAGCGCGGCCAGCTGCCCGGCGTTCTGCCCCTCGCCAAAGCGCCGCTGGAACTCCTGCCGACCGAACAGGTAGCCCGGCAGCACGCAGTCCAGCAGGGACCACAGCTCGCCTAAGTGGTTCTCCATGGGCGTGCCGGTCAGGGCGAAGCGGGCCTTGGCGCGCAGCCTGCGCGCGCCCGCCGCGGCCATGGTGGAGGCATTCTTGATCTGCTGGGCCTCGTCCAAGATGAGGCAGCTCCACTCCCTCTCCGAGAGGAAGTCCGCGTCCCGCCGCAGCTGGGCGTAGGAGCAGACCACCACGTCCACGCCCTCCAAGTCCTCACACATCTCCCGCCGCTCCTGCTGCTGGCCGCTCAGCACCACGGCCCGCAGCTCCGGCGCGAAGCGGCGCGCCTCGTACAGCCAGTTGTACAAAAGCGACGTGGGCGCGACCACCAGGCAGGGCTGCGTTTCGCCGTCCCGCTTGCGCCGCACGAACAGCGCCAGCGCCTGCACGGTCTTGCCCAGGCCCATGTCGTCGGCCAGTATGCCGCCCAGGCCCTGCGCGGCCAGGAAGTGCAGCCAGCGGAAGCCGCGTCTCTGGTAGGGCCGCAGGCCCTCGATGGGGCAGTCCGCCTCCGGCGGCTCCTGCAGGCCCCGCAGCAGCGTGCGCACGCTCTCCTCCACCTGCGTTTCGATCTGCATGTCCTTTAAGACCTCGGGCAGGTACGCCGCGCGCGCCTCCGGGAAGCGCAGCCCCTCGGGCGCGGCCTCCTCGCTCTCCAAAACCAGCGTCCGAACGCCCGCCCAGCCGTCCTCCGGGGCCAGCGTCAGGAAGGCGCCGGACTTCAGGCGCACATAGCGCTTCCTCTCCCGCAGGGCGCGGAAGATCTCCTCGTAGTCCTCCGCCGTCACGCCCTCGGCCTCCAGATAGAACCACAGGGAGCGCCCCTTTCGGCCCAGCCTGCCCGAGGGGCGGACGCGGCGGGGCTTTAGGTTCAGCAGGGCGCGGGTGGCGTACACCTCCGCCAGCTTCTCCATCTCCGGCACGCCTTCTTCCAGGAAGCGGCAGCAGGCCGCCGTCCCGGCCAGATGCGCCTCGCCCGGCCGCACCAGAAAGCCGTAGGCGGACAGCAGCTCCAGCACGCGCCGCTCCCCGGTATGGTCGCGCAGCAGCAGGCCGCCCTCGCCCGGCCCCCTGCGGAAGGGGTCCAGCGTGCGGCCGCCGTAGTCGAACTCCACGCGGGCCAGGATCTCGCCGCCGCCCGCGTCCAGTCGCAGCCGAGAGACGAGATCCCCCCGTGCCACCTGGGCCGAGAGCGCCTCATCCAGCTCCACTGCCTCCTTCTCCGGGCAGACAGCCAGCAGCTCGCCCAGCAGCTCCTCTCCCTCCTGCCTGCGGAAGCGGCACACGCTCCGCCCGCCGCGGCCAAAGAAGGGGCGCAGAAGCCGGGCCCAGGCCTCATCCAGCCTGTGCAGCTTGCCGTCCGCCAGCACGAAGCGGCCGTCCTTTGTGAGGGGCCGCAGCTCCTGTGGCAGATGGGCCTCCATCTCCACCACGCCGCCGTCCAGGCGGAAGCACAGGCGCAGCGCGGGCGGCTCTAGCGTGACGCCCGGCACGCGGCGGCTGCGGCCCCTGTCCATGAGGAAGAACTCGCGGGCCCGCAAAAGTTCCAGCAGCGTGCCCAGCTGGCCGTCCTCCAAAGGCAGCGTCTTTTCGCGCAGCCGCGTTTCCCCAAGGGCCAGCGCCCGCGCCCGCGCGCAGTCCAAAAGGTACCGCAGTGCCTTTTCATCCGCCGGGGGGAAGCACTGCTCCTCCGGGTCGATGGCCGCGCTTTTTCCCAGCAGGATCGTCCCCTTGCGGGAGAAGTAGTCCTCCAAAAAGGGGTGCAGGGCGCGCACCACGTACATCCGCTCCCCACCCACGCGCAGGGCCGCGCGGGCAGGCTCCGCCCCGTTCGCGGGCTGTATGTGCATCTCCGCCCGCAGGCAGGCGCTGCGCGGCTGCGGCGCGGCGGAGGCAAAATACGCCGACAGCTCCTGGGCGAAGGCGCCCCGCTCCCGGGCCAGCAGCTCCGCGCGCATAGTGGGCGTCAAGTACAGGCACAGCGCCGCCACGTGCACGCAAGGGGCATTTTGCGCCTTCCCGCAGCTGCAGCCGAACTCCCGCAGGCCGCCTTCCGCGTCCAGGCGCACGCGGACGTTTTCCTCCCCCGCGCCGCACAGGACCGTCGCGCGCACCTCGACCTCGCCCACGGCCTGGGCGCGGCGCAGCTGTCCCCTGCGCATGAGCAGCTCCGCCGAGGCGAGCAGCTCCGCAGAAGCGCCCATTTCTTCCAGCATCTTCCTGCCGACCGGCATCCTCCGACCTCCCCGAAATACGACCGTCTTTTTGTGTAACGAAAAAAGGGGATCCTTATGTATTCTCCTTCCCATCGGGAAAATCCTTGCGCTTCTTAACTTAACACAGGCGCATAGTTTCCTGTTCCCTTTATAAACGCGTTTCCCCTTGCGTTTTTGTGTCGCCAACACAAAAAGTGCCCCCTTTCCCTCTCAAGAAATGGGGATGTACATTTTCCCCAAAAAGGAGTAGGATAAGGGCATGAGTTCCGTGGACACACAAGGCCCGCCGAAGGGAGGAAACACCACATTGCCGTTCACACAGTTGGATACGCTTTTTGATTCCTACAAGCAGGAGATGCTGCTGGACCTGTGCGCCTTATGCGCCATCCCCTCCGTCAACGGCCCCGCCGCGCCGAACGCCCCCTTTGGGGCGGAGAACCGCCGGGCGCTGAACTACATGCTCCGCCGCGCCGCGGACTTCGGCCTGCCCGCTTTGGACGTGGACGGCTACGCCTGCCACGTTGACTTAGGGGAAGGCGAGCAGACATTGGGCGTGCTCTGCCACCTGGACGTCGTTCCCCCGGGAGAGGGCTGGCAGACGGACCCCTTCGCGCCCGTGCTCAAGGACGGCTTCCTGATCGGCCGGGGCGTGACGGACGACAAGAACGCCTGCGTGCTCATGCTGTACTGCCTGCGGGTGCTCAAGGAGGCGGGCTTCCCGCTCAAGCACCGCATCCGGCTCATCATGGGCTGCGACGAGGAGCGCGGCTCCTCCGACATGGCCTACTACAAGAAGAAGATCGGCATGCCGGACTACGGCTTCTCGCCCGACGGCAGCTTCCCCGTGGTCTATGCGGAAAAGGGCATCCACCGCGTGGAGCTGACCGCCTCCCTGCCGAAGGACGGCGTCGTGCGCGCGATCCGCGCGGGCACGGTGGTGAACGTGGTGCCCAACCACTGCCAGCTCTCCCTGGCCGTCAAGGACGTAGAAGGGGTCAAACAGCAGCTGTCCGCCCTCTGCGAGGGGCTTGTCTTGGGCGAGGCGGACGGCCTGCTCGTCGTGGACGTGCCCGGCCTAGCTTCCCACGCGGCCATGCCCGAAAAGGGCGTGAACGCGATCTCCAGGGCGCTGGAGCTGCTGGTCGGCGCGGGCCTGCCCTTAACGGATGAGGAAGCAAAGGTCTTTACGACCCTCAAGAACGCCCTTCCTCTGGAGCGCGGCTACGACGGCCACGGCCTGAACGCGGACATCTGCGACGAGCCCTCCGGGCCGCTGACCATGAATCTGGGGCTCCTGACGCTGGAAGAGGGCCGTCTCACCGCCATGCTGGACATCCGCCAGCCCGTCACCTTCACCGGCGAGGATGTGCTTGCCCGCATCCAGGGCGCTCTGCAGGGCAGCGGTGTGGAGGCGTCCACCCGCTCGTACAGCAAGCCCCTGTACCTCTCCAGCGACCATCCGCTGGTGCAGACGCTGCTCTCCACCTACCGCGAGATGACCGGCGATAACGCCCCGCCCCTCAGCATGGGCGGCGGCACCTACGCCCGCAGCATGGACAACTGCGTCGCCTTCGGCGCGGAGGCCCTGCCCGGCGAGACCTCCGGCGGCATGCACGAGGCCGGCGAACACCTCGCCCTGCGCGACTTCTACCTCTCCGGCCACATCTTCCTCCACGCCCTCGCCGCCCTGGCCGGGCAGAACGCGTAAAGCCTTGACAGAATAAAATGCGCCCCATCGGAGCATCAAAACTCCGATGGGGCGTTTTCAGTTGGTTCCTATCCCTGCCGCGGATCGCGGCTGTTTATCAGCCCAGCTGTGCCTTCAGCTCGGCGGCCACAGGCTGCCACTTGGGCTCCATCTCAGCCAGGAACGCATCCCACTGGGCGTCCACATCTCCGCCGCCAGCGATGATCTCAGTGATCTTCGCCTTCACGTCGGAATCAAAGGCGCCGTAGTTGGCATACTGTTCGCCGTCAAAGGTGAGCAGATCCCAGTTCAGCTTATGGACATGGTAATCGGGAGAGGTCTGCATGAACTCATAAATAGCCGCGAAGGCATTGTAGCCGTCCATACGGGAGGTCTCGTTGGGGGCGGGGACAAGGGCAGGCGGGGTGTAGATGTTGCTAGCGGTATCCGCATAGGGAGAGATGTAGTTGCCATCTTCGCCCTTTTCCCACAGAATGGTGTAGGTGCCGTCCGGGTTCACTTCGTAGTCCTGACCTTCCAGTCCGGCCACGGAGAAGATACGGCCTTCCTCGGAGCCGAGCCAGTTCCACATATCCAGGATACGGGTCAGCTTCTCGTCGTCCACATTGTGGTTCAGGTGCGCCACGGTCCAGTAGTCCTCGGTCTCCGTGAGCCAGAAGCTCTTGTTGTCGACGGGGGAGTACACGATCATGGGCGCCACATCGTCACTGGAGGAGACCACGCCGGTATCCACCATCTTGGGATACGCAGTGCCGGAGAACCAGGAAGCGGAGTTGTTGCCCAGGAACATGAAGGCGGTGCCGGCGGTGAAGTGGTTCACACCGTCAGAGCCGGAATCCACGACCTGATCCTTCCAGATATAGCCCTCCTGGAAGAGATCGGTCACGAACTTGAGTTCCTGACGATAAGTATCGGTGGTGAAGTAGGGGATGTAATCGCCATTCTCATCCTTCACATAACCATTGCGGTCGTCAGCCATGCCCAGGATCTCCATGAACACGCCGGGGAACGCCCAGGTCTCAGAGGTGATGCCAATGGTGTTGCCCACGCCGTTCTGGCCGGGATCCTGCTCCTGCACAGCCTTGATCATCGCCTTGACCTCGTCCCAGGTGTAAGCGTCGCCTTCCTTGTAGAGGCCGACGGCCTTGGCCCAGTCGCGGCGATAGGCAAACATGCAATAGTAAGCGTTCTCCAACCAATCAGGGTTCTGGCGGGAGGCCGGCCAGCCATACAGCTCGCCGTTCACGGTAAGCATGGTATCGTCCGTGATGAGCTTCTCGCGCAGGGCCTGCAGGTTGGGCCAATTGCTCAGGTCAGCGGGGATCGCACGGAACGCACCGGCGTTGGCCCAGGTCCTGAACTCGTTGGTGTAGTTGGTCTTCATGTCCCACCAGAGGATGTCGGGCATGTCGTCAGCGGCGACCCAGGCGCGCACGCGCTCGTTCCAGTCGCCCCAGGTGACGGGGATCAGATCCCAGTCGATGTTGAACTTCTCGCGGAACCAGGCGTCCTTAGCAGTAACGTTGGTCTTTTCCGCATCCAGCACGTCCATGCTGATGGTCAGGTGGGTGTCGTAGGCGGACGTCGCAGGCGCCTCTTCCGGGGCCTCCTCCTGCGGGGCCTGTTGTTCTTCGCTACCCTCGTTCGTGGTCTGCGCGGGCGCTTCGGGAGCAGCTGGGCTTTCACTGTTGGCGGCAGGTTGGCACGCAGCCAGGCCCAGGGCCATCAGCGCAGCAAGCAGCAGGCAAGTCAATTTCTTGCGCATTGGGTTTTCCTCCTTGTTTATTTTTATTTCATGCGTCGCCTGACGGCGCGCAGGAAACCTGTGGGAGCTAAAGGTCATCCCTTCACGGCGCCCAAGGTGAGGCCGGTCAGGAAGTACCTTTGCAGGAACGGATACAGCGCCATCAGAGGGAAGACCGTGACCACGATACAGGCCATCTTGATGCCCTCGCCGTATGTCGGGGGCCGGATGTCGCCGGTCATGGCTTGGGTAGAAATGAAGTTGGCGCTGGAGATGATCTGACGCAGCGTGAGCTGCAGAGGCCACATTTCATAGTCCTTCAGGTACAGCATGGCGGAATACCACTCGTTCCAGCGTTCCACCGCGTAGTACAATGTGAATGTGGCGAGGATGGGCAGCGTCAGAGGCAGGATGATGCGAAACAGGATGCTGACATCCGTCGCCCCGTCGATCTGGGCGGATTCCTCCAGCTCCGCAGGGAGCGAGGACATGTTGGAGGAAACAATGAGCATATAGGTCACGGAAATGCCCGAAGGCAGCACCATTACCCAGAAGTTGCCCACCAGTCCCAGGCCCTTGTACAACAGATACGTGGGGACCAGGCCGCCGCCGAAGTACATGGTGAACACCATGAGGAAACGGAAGAAGTTGCGGCCGGGAATGGGTTTGGTGAATGCGTAGGCCATGAGCACGGTCAACACCATGTTGTAGATCGTTCCCACAAAGGTGAGCTTCGCGGAGTTCCACATGGAGTTGAGCAGCAGAGGCGAGTCGAACACGAACTCATAGCACTCCCAGGTGATCGACGATGGCCAGAGCATAAAGGGCTGGCGCACATACTCTGCCTGGGGCACGATGGAAACCAGGATCGTGTTATAAAACGGATAGACGATCATAAGCCCCAGAATGGACAACAGCGTCACCAGGATGAAGTCGAAGACACCGAAGCGGTTGATGCGGTTCTCCTTGCGTACCCGGGGGGCAGGAAGCGTTTTTTCCTTGGACATTCGTTTTGCCTCCTCCCTTACATGATGCCGTCTCCGCCCGCAGCCTTGGACGTATAGTTAGCGGCCAGCAGCAGGGCGAAATTGATGACGTTCTTGAACAGGCCCACAGCCGTGGAGAACCCATAATCCATCACAGTGCTGGACTGGAATGTGATCCTGTAAACGTAGGTGTCGATCACATCCGCCACCTTGTAGACCGGCGCGGAGTACAAGTTGAAGATCTGGTCGAAGTTGGAATTCATCATGTTGCCGACCTGCAGGATGAACATGATGACCACCAGATCCATGATAGACGGGAGCGTGATATGCAGGATGCGCTGCATCCGATTCGCGCCGTCGATGGTCGCAGCCTCGTTGAGTGCAGGGTCGATGCCTGTGATGGCAGCCAGGTACAAGATCGTCCCCCAGCCGCCTTCCTTCCACATATCGGAAAGGATCAGGAGCGTTCGGAAGTAGGCTGTGTTATACAGCACGTTCCACCCATCCTGCAAAGCGGGATCGAACAGAACGGCGACCTTCTTGATCACGCCGGAATCCCCAAACAGGTTGAGGATGATGCCCGACAGCACGACCCAGCTCAAGAAGTGCGGGAAGGTATAGACCGTTTGCAGTACGCGCTTGTACTTCTTGAGTGTCATCTCGTTGATCATGATGGCCAAGATCACCGGGAACGGGAAGCCGAATATCAGCTTTAGCAGCGAGATGTACAGCGTGTTTCCCGTTGCCACCCAGAAGGCGCTTTCTTTAAACAGTCTGGTAAAATGCGTGAACCCCACCCATGGGCTGGCCGTCAAAAAGCCGAACAGCCCCGTCTTCCCGAACACCGGCTTAAATGTCTTGAACGCCAGCGCGATGCCAGGCAGCGGCAGGTAACGGAAAAGAACGGTGACCGCCAGACCCGGCAAAAGCATGATCAGATAGATCCATTTGTACTGCCAGATCTTTTTTAGTAACAGCTTTCTGCCCTTTGCCGTCCGCAGGCTGATCGCGTCGTGGGCGCGGTTCAGGTTCGGCGACATGAACATGAAAAAGGTTCCTCCTTAACAGTATCGGGTGAAAAGTATTGATCTTAGTGCGCTTTCAGGATCTCCAACATCTGCCTATCCAGCAGGTGGCCGCGCCACTCCTCGTAGGGGCAGTCCTTGCGGTTTGAATCCAGAATGCCGAAGTCGCCGCGGAAGTTCCAAAGGGCGTAACCGATGTTGTACTGTTGCAGGATGTCCATCACATCGCTCATCCAGCGCAGGGCCACGTCGTGCGGCGTATGGATGTAGCAGCCGCCTTCGCCGCAATGCACGCCGATGCCCAGCTCCTGGGACATCTTCGCCCATTCCTCATAGTGCTTGAGCAGGCGGTCATAGTCCCACACCCCGTCGAAGTTGGGGATGGACGGCCAATACGGGGTCTGAGCATCCCAATTCTCGGAACCGCGCCACCAACGGGCCTTGTAATGGGTCAGTGTCATGGGCACATAAGCGCGGCAGCTCTGAGCGATGTTCAGATCCTTGAGTTCGGGGCAGGTCATGTTGCCAGCGTCCATGCCGTCCGCAACGATCAGCCTGTCCGGGCTCACGGCACGGATAGCGTTCACGGCTGCGGAAATGGCTCGCTTGTGTTCTTCGCGGGTGATCTTCTCCGGTCCCGGAGGCTCGTTCACCAGGTCGAAGCTCAGCTGTTTGGCGTTATAGGAGCTATACCGTTTGGCGAACATTCCCCAGTGCCAGGCGAATGCGTCCACAGCGGCCTGATCCTTCCACAGATCAAAGGGCTCCTTTTCGCCGGGGTTAATGCAGTACCCAGGCGCGCGGTGGAAGTTGAGGTTCACATGCAGCCCGTGGGCGATGGCATGCTCGACGCAGGCGTCCAGCTGTTCCAGGGCCCTCTCGTTGACCTGGTACACTTTGTCTGCTTCTTCGGGGCTCAGGTCGCCCGCGCAGGTCCACTTGCGATAGCTCATGGGAATGCGAACGAAATCAAAGCCCAGTTCCGAGATCAGATCAAAGTCCTCCATGGGAAAGTCGCCGTCATGCCGAGAAGTGTACAGCCCCAGCAGGTTGAAGCCGCGCCACCGCGGCAGTCCGTTCTGTCGATAGCTCATCGTCAGTCCCCCTCCTTTTTCTTCTTTATTCTCTCATGCCCGCTCATTTAGCGAAGCTCAAGGGCTACTTGTGCAGTTTAACGTATTTTTCCGGCCGCCCTGATCGGACGTCCGGTTTTGGCTCCTGTTCCAATCGATTTAATGAACATTACATTTCGACCGAATGGCGGTCCTTTTGCGTTCCAAACGGTATTAACCCGCTTTTTACCCGTTTTTTCGTTCTGGTCTTTGAGATCCGTTTCGCTCAAAAAACAGCTGGGGGTGATCCTACGTCAGGCTTTATGCTCGCTCTGCTTCTGGGGCGGAGTGTCATGCTGGTCCATGTCCTGGACCATGGCCAGCAGATGAAGGATATTTAAGGCCTTTTCCTGGTCTTTTTCGCTCAGCGAGCAGAAAAGCTTGCGCAGTTCCGCCTGCTTTTCCGTCTTTTCCTCCACATGTGCCATACACTCGTCCCCCTTTCGTTGTCTGTGTTATATACGCATGATATCACGGGCATTCTGGGTTGTCAACACTTAATTCACATAAATTTTGTGTTGACAACATTTTCATTGTGTTGTATCATGTTCTTCAGAAGATAACGAATGGAAAGAGAGGCCGCTGCTTCCATGACCAACACGATCAAAGCGGTACGCACGGCCCTGCATCTGTCCCAACGGGAATTTGGCGAGCGTCTTGGGGTGAGCCGCGATGTGATCAGCAATATCGAATATGGCCGCGTGCAGCCAAAGCCTCTGCTGAACAGGCACATCTGCGAGACATACGGTGTGCGCGAGGAATATCTGTCGAGCGGCGAGGGTTCCATGTTCGCCGCCGAAATACGGACCATCGACTTGGCGGAAGAGGCTGAACGCATTTTTCGCACGCTCAAGCCTGAGTTCCAGGAATACGCGCTTGAACAGATCCGCGGCTTGAAGGCCCTGCAGGACCGACAGGGAAAAAAATAAGGCGATACCGCGCCGGGACGCACATATTTCGCGCCTTAAACAGACACGCTTTCAGATAAGGCAAAGACCCTTCCGCCAAGGAGACAGGCGGCAGGCTTTGATAAAGTTACGCAAAAAACACAAAAAACGAGGTGCTAGGCTCATGTACAAACAGACCGTTCTGCCCCGCTGGCGCGGATTCAACCTGCTGGGCGTGTTCGTGATGAACTCGCCGGGCCACTTCGACGAAGAGGATTTCCAGATCGTCTCCGATCTCGGGTTCGACTTCGTTCGGCTGCCCCTCAACTATACCTTCTGGATCGACTACGACGACCCCTTCGAGATCAACGAACAGAAGCTGGAGGTCGTGGACCAGGCGATCCGCTGGGGCGAGAAGTACGGCATCCATGTCAACGCCGGCTTCCACCGCGCGCCCGGCTACTCCGTGGCCAAAGACCGTGTAGAGCCCTTCGATCTCTGGCGCGATCCCGACGGGCTGGAGGCCTTCAAGCTCCATTGGGAGACCTTCGCCAAGCGCTATCGCGGCATCTCCAGTCAGAAGCTCAGCTTCAACATGGTCAACGAGCCCGCAGGCGTCACTCCCGAGGATCATGACCGCGTCATGCGCATCACCACGCGAGCCATCCACGCCATCGATCCCGATCGTCTCTGCCTTCTGGACGGCTTGAACTTCGGCAACATCCCCATGCCCTCCCTGGGCGACCTAGCCAAGGAGAACGTGGGTCAAAGCTGCCGCGCCTACATTCCCTCCGGCGTGACCCATTTCCGCGCCAACTGGGTGGACCGCAAGCGCGACTTCCCCGAGGTCAGCTGGCCCGGCGGCTTCGCCAGCAAGCTGGATAACCTCTGGGACCGCGAGCGCATCTTCCAGCACTACGGCATGTGGGCTGCCATGGCCGAGAACTTTGGCATGGGCGTGCACTGCGGCGAGGGCGGCTGCCATAACCAGACGCCGCACGACGTGACGCTTCGCTGGATGGAAGACGTGCTGGATGCCTTGAAGACCTACAACATCGGCTACGCCCTCTGGAACCTCAAGGGCAGCTTCGGCATTCTGGACTCCGACCGTGCCGACGTGGAGTACGAGGACTACCGCGGGCACAAGCTGGACAAGAAGATGCTGTCCCTGCTGCAGAAATATTGACAAATCACCCTGACATAAATAAAAAAAGGGCCCCATGAGGGCTCGCACAGAACGCGGGGTGCTCCTTCTATAGAACCGTCGCGGCCGGTCCCCAAACCAAACGGGGCCGGCCGCGGCCACGTTTTTGGGGAAAATCGGAGGCTGGCAAGGGATTGAGCTATGCTGCGGCGAATCCTTCCAGCAGCGCCTGAACGGGCGCACATGACGGGGCAAAAGGAAGGGGACGTTCCATGAAGCAGCTCTGCCTGATGGGCATACTGGACGCAGGCGGCGCGCGCGGCGTCGAGGCCCTGCGCGCATCCTTGCGGGAAGCGGGGCTGCTCAAGCCCACGGCCCGCCGCCTGCCGCCGCACATCACGCTCTGCATCCGTCCCTTCTCGGACGAGGCCCCGCTGCGGGAGGCCGTGGAGCGCTTATCTCCCGCGTTGCCGCCCGTTTCCCTGCGCTTTGGGCACTTAGGGGTTTTTCCGAGCGGACGCGTCCTGTTCGCCGCGCCGGAGGCAAGCGCGCCCCTCCTGCGCCTGCACGAGGCATTCGCCCCCGGCGAGGACTGGTCGCCCCACGCAACGCTCCTGACCGGCGCTCCCCAGAAGATCCTCTCCGCCCTGCCCGCCGCCCTGTCCGCCTTCACTCCCTTCGAGGGGTGGATCGACTCCCTGGGGTTATTGGTGGTGGGCTGCGCCAGCGGCGAACCCTACTTCGTGCGGCCCTTAAAGGGCTGAACTCCACATCTCCAACATAAAATAAGCGCCTCTCCCCGAAACGGGGAGAGGCGCTTGAAGTTAGCGTACCTTGGCGGCTCAGCCGAAGATCTGCTCGAACAGGGCCACGAGGTTGTAGCGGGAGAAGATGGAGACCGCGATCAGGGAGACCACGGACATGATCTTGATGAGGATGTCCAGGGACGGGCCCACGGTGTCCTTGAGGGGGTCGCCGACGGTATCGCCCACGACGGAGGCCGCGTGGGTCTCGCCGCCCTTGGCATGGCCGGGAACGCCGCCGGACTCGATGAACTTCTTGGCGTTGTCCCAGGCGCCGCCCGCGTTGCCGCAGTAGATGGCCAGCATGATGGAGGAGAGCGTCGCGCCCAGCAGAGCGCCGCCCACGAACTGCGCGCCGAACAGGAAGCCGGTCAGCAGCGGGAAGGCGATGGACATCAGGGCGGGCAGCTTCATCTCGCCCAGAGCGCCCTTGGAGGAAATGCCGATGCAGCGGTTATAATCCGGGGACTCGGTACCCGCCAGGATGCCGGGGTTCTGCTTGAACTGGCGGCGGACCTCCTCCACCATCTTCCGGGCGGCCTTGGCGACGGCGTCGATCAGCATGCCGGAGAAGAGGTAGGGCAGGGCGGAGCCGACCAGCGCGCCGGCCAGGGTCATGGGGTCGATGATGTTCAGCAGTATGTCGCCGGAGGGCGGCGTGTAGGAATACAGGTAGGAGACCATCAGGGACAGGGTGGCCAGGGACGCGGAGCCGATGGCGAAGCCCTTGCCGATGGCGGCGGTGGTGTTGCCCACGGAGTCGAGCTTGTCGGTGATCTCGCGCACGTCCTCGTCCAGGCCGCTCATCTCGGCGATGCCGCCGGCGTTGTCGGAGATGGGTCCGTAGGTATCCACGGAGACCGTGGCGGAGACGAAGGACAGCATGCCGATGGCCGCCATGGCCACGCCGAACATGCCGGCGAAGGCGTAGGAGATGACGGTCGCCGCGGCCAGCACGACCACGGGCGCCATGGTGGAGCGCATGCCGACGGCCATGCCCTGGGTGATGGTCAGGGCCGGGCCCTCCACGCAGGCCTGGGCGATGCGCTTGGTGGGATCGTAGTCATAGGAGGTATAATACTCCGCCAGGAAGCCGATCACGATGCCGGCCACGATGCCGACGGTGGCGGCGTACCAGGGAGAGAGGAAGCCCAGGTTGAAGTTCATGCCGGAGAGGTCCATCCCACGGAACATGAACCAGGTGAGGATGAAGCCCAGAACGATGGTCAGGCCCGCGGAAACCCAGGTGCTCATGTTGAGCTCCTTATGGGGATTGTCGGAGAGCTTGCGCACCAGCAGGTACGCGATGCCCAGCACGCAGCCGATCAGGCCCAGCGCCGCGAAGGTGATGGGGTACATGAACAGCTTCTGCAGCATTTCGGTGGTCATGCCAAGGCCCTTGGCCTCGGAGGAGAGGAACAGGTGCACGGCCAGTATGACCGCCGAGGAGATGGCGCCCACGTAGCTTTCCAGCAGGTCGGAGCCAAGGCCGGCCACGTCGCCCACGTTGTCGCCCACGTTGTCGGCGATGGTGGCGGGGTTGCGAGGGTCGTCCTCAGGGATGCCCGCCTCGGTCTTGCCCACCAGGTCGGCGCCCATGTCGGCGGCCTTGGTGTAGATGCCGCCGCCGACGCGGTTGAACATGGCGATGATGGAGCAGCCCAGGGCGTAGCAGGAGATGGTCATGGTGAAGGGCGCGAACTCGATGCCCAGCCAGTTCTCACGCAGGGCGATCTGCTCCAGGGAGAGCTGGCCCATGCCAAGGCCGAAGATCATGTAGACGATAAAGATGCCCAGCAGCGCGAAGCCGCCCACGCACAGGCCCATGACGGAGCCGCCCTTGAAGGCGACCTTCAGGGTATCGCCCAGGTTGCGGGTGGTGTTGGCGGTGTTGGAGACGCGCACGTTGGCGTAGGTGGCGATGCGCATGCCGACGATGCCGGCCAGGGAGCTCATCAGAGCGCCGATGGCGAAGGCGGCAGCGCCCGTCCAGGTGACGACGACGCAGAGCAGAACGACGATGACCGCGCCCACGACCAACAGGATCCTGAACTCGTAATTCAGGAAGGTGCTGGCGCCGGAGCGGATCTTGGCGGCGATCTCCTGCATCAGGGGCGTGCCTTCGGACAGCTTCTTCACCGAGGTGAAGTTCAGCGCGGCGTACCCCAGCGCAAGCAGCGCGGCCAGGATGACCAGGGCCAATAACGACATAGGAACCATCCCTTCTTCATGGTATAAGCTTCGCGCTTCCCAAGCGGATCAAAGAAGCTTGTAACCAGTATAGCACTTTCTTCATCAAAAGGAAACATGCGGAAGGAATTTTTGCCGCCCCCGATGCAAATTGTTTCACAGAACGGGAAGCCGTCCCGCTGCGCGTAACGAAAAGCCCCTTCGTGAAATCCCTGTCAAGACCGCCTTCCCGCCCCGCCGTTTTCGGGCAAGCTGTACAGGGTAATAAATAGGAAAGCCTCCCCTCCGCCCTGTGCTGGAAGGACCGCGCCCTTCGTTTCTCTCTTCCAGTTTTTCCCTTCTCATTCTCCCCGTCCCCTTTCCCGGGAAACTGCAGCTTTCCCTGCAAACGCTTGCGTATGCAGTTTACACAAACGAACGCATACGTTGCGCCGCCCCCGTCTTTTTTATTTTGACCCCTTCTTTCTGTTTTAATAGGAAGCGATGCCTCCTCCAAAAGGCGCAGAAAAAGCGTCCGGCGCGGGGTTTCCCATGCCGGACGCTCGGGGCGTTCACTACTTATTTTTGCCTACACGCGGTAGGACACGAAGGCCAGCTTCTTGCTGTCCGGGGCCCAGGAGTTGACGTTCAGCGTCCCCTGCCCGCCGAAGAGCTTGACCAGCGTGCGCACGTTCTTTCCGTCGATGTCCATCAAGCGGATCTCCACGTCCTTGTTGGCCGGGTGGTCGCCGGGGGCCACCTGGGAAGCGTCGTAGGAAATGAAGCTCACCAGCTTACCGTCCGGGGACACGTGGCCGAACCAGTTGTTGTGCTGATCGAAGGTCATCTGGGTCTGCTCGCTGCCGTCCTTCTTCATGCGGAACAGCTGCATGTTGCCGCTGCGCACGGAGTTGAACCAGATATATTCGCCGCAGGGGTTGTACTCCGCGCCGTCGTCCAGACCTTCCGCGGTGGTCAGGCGCGTCTCCTCGCCGCCGTCCACGGAGATGGTGTAGATGTCGTAGTTGTCGTTCCTCTCGGCGCAGTAGCTGAGCGTCTTGCCGTCCGGGGACCAGCCGTGCAGATAGCTGGGCGCGATGGGCGTGATGAGCCGGGGCGTGCCGCCGCTCAGGGGGACTAGGTAGATGCGCGACTGGCCGTCCTCCACGGTGTGGTGGCTCACGCCCAGCCACTTCTCGTCCGGGGAAAGCACGTGGTCGTTGTTGCAGCGGTCGCAGTAGCCGGTGTCCACCTTGGTGGAAACGCCGCTGGCGATGTCGTAGAGGTAGATGCTCCCGCCGTCGTTGTAAAGCAGCGTCTTGCCGTCCTTGAGCCAGTTGGGCGCCTCGATGCAGTGGTCGAACGTCTTCAGCTCCGTCACCTCGCCGCTCTGAACGTCCACCACGCTCAGGATGGAGATCGCCTGCCTGTATTCCTGGGGCTTCTTTTCCGTGCGTACCTTCATAAAGCCGTTTCTCCCTTTCCGTTCCGGCCGCCTCCGCTCATCATTTTAAGCCGGAGACGCCGTTCTGTTTTCGTACATGAACATAACATAGCCCGTCCCGCTTTGTCAATCTCCGCCGGCCCTTTTGGGGCTTAAAATCGTCTCTTTTGTAAAGCAAAAATGCCATGCGTCCGGGTCTCCCCTTTCGCATGGCATTTTGCTTGGAGTCTTATGCGTTTTTCAGTGCTTTAGGGGCTTTAGTCGGCCTTGGCGCCGATGACGGCCTTGATGCGGCGCACGCCCGCGGAGGAGGACTCCTCCTTCTGGATCTTGAAGCTGACCAGCTCGCCGGTGTGGCTGGCGTGGGGGCCGCCGCAGATCTCCTTGGAGACGGGGCCCATGGTGTACACCTTCACGCGCTCGCCGTACTTGCTGGTGAACAGGCCGATGGCGCCCTGGGCCTTGGCCTCGTCCACGGTCATCTCCTCGCAGGTGACGGGGTAGTCGGCCTGGATGGCCTCGTTGACCAGTTCCTGCACCTGGGCGATCTCCTCCTTGGTCATCTTACGGGAGAAGGAGAAGTCAAAGCGCAGGCGCTCGGGGGTGATGTTGGAGCCCTTCTGGGCAACGTCTGGGGAGAGGACCTTGCGCAGGGCTGCGTGCAGCAGGTGGGTGGCGGTGTGCAGGCGGGCCGTCTGCTCGCTGGTATCCGCCAGGCCGCCCTTGAAGCGCTGCTCCGCGCCGGCGTGGGAGAGGGCCTGGTGGGCCTTGAAGTGCTCGGCAAAGCCGTTCTCGTCCACGGTGAGGCCTCGCTCGGCGGCCAGCTCCACGGTCATCTCGATGGGGAAGCCGTAGGTGTCGTAGAGGTGGAAGGCGGTCAGGCCGTCCAGCTGCTTGCCGCCGTCTAAGCGGGAGACGGCCTTCTCGAACTCGCGCAGGCCCTGCTTGAGGGTGCGCTCAAAGCGCTGCTCCTCCAGGGAGAACTGCTCCAGCACCACCTTCTCGTTCTGGCCCAGCTCCGGGTAGACGGGCGCGTACTGGTCGATGACCACCTTGGCGATGGCGGCCAGGCTGTTCTCGGGCAGGCCGATCTGCATGCCCATGCGCACGGCGCGGCGGATGAGGCGGCGGAGCACGTAGCCCTGGTCCACGTTGGAGGGGGTCACGCCCTTTTCGTCGCCCAGGATCATGGTGGCGGTGCGGGTGTGGTCGGCCACGATGCGCATGGCGCGGGTGACCTCGGGGCTCTCGCCGTACTTCCTGCCGCTCAGCTCCTCGATCTTTTGGAGGATGTCCGCAAAGGCGTCCGTCTCGTACACGCTCTTCTTGCCGTTGAGCACGCAGATGGTGCGCTCAAGGCCCATGCCGGTGTCCACGTTCTTCTTGGCCAGGGGCTCCAGCGTGCCGTCGGGCTTGCGGTTGAACTGCATGAACACGTCGTTCCAGATCTCCAGATACCGTCCGCAGTCGCAGGCGGGGGAGCAGTCCGGGCCGCAGGGCTCCTGGTCGGTGATGATGAACATCTCGGTGTCCGGGCCGCAGGGGCCCACGGGGCCGGGCGCCCACCAGTTGTTCTTGGCGGGGAGGAAGAACAGGTGGTCTTCCTTGACGCCCATCTCGCGCCACAGGTCGTAGGCCTCCTGATCGCGGGGCGCGTCCTCGTTGCCCGCAAACACCGAGAAGGCCAGGCGGTCCGGGTCGATGCCCAGGTACTTTTCGCTGGTCAAGAACTCCCAGCTCCAGGAGATGGCCTCGCGCTTGAAGTAGTCGCCCAGGGACCAGTTGCCCAGCATCTCGAAGAAGGTCAGGTGCGAATTGTCGCCCACCTCGTCGATGTCGCCGGTGCGGATGCACTTCTGCACGTCGGTCAGGCGGCTGCCCGCGGGATGGCTCTGGCCCATCAGGTACGGCACCAGCGGGTGCATGCCCGCGGTGGTGAACAGAACGGAGGGGTCGTTGTCGGGGATGACGGAAGCGGAGGCGATCTGCGCGTGCCCGTGGTCCTTAAAGAACTGCAGGAACTTGGCGCGCAGGTCCTGGGAGGTATAGGTCTGCATGGGGTCTCTCATCCTTTCATGGTCGTGATATTTGGCCGGATCAATGGGTCCTTTCCCCGCAGAGGGGAAAGAAAAAGAGTCCTCGCCGCAAGGGAGCTCCTTGGGACGAAGGCCCGTTCGATCGATAAACGCGGCTTCGCGGTACCACCCAAGTTGGCGCGGGGAAAAGCCCCGGCCCACTTCGTTTCTTCGGCCCGTGGTATCGGTGGCCCGCCGTCCGCCTTTCGGCGGAACGCTCCGGCGCGGCGTCCCCCTCTCCTGCCCTGCCCGGCGGGCGTTTCACCGCAAAGCCCCGCCTCGCTTTTTCCGGCAGCGGAAAAAGTGGGATATGTCGCCTTCATCGCACAGGAAAGTATACCCGTTTTTGGCCGCAAAGTCAAGGCGCATCTTCCCTTTAGGGGCAGGAAAAACGCCTTCCTTTCCAAGAAGTAACATTTTCTGCCTTGCGCGGGCGCACAAAGCGGGTCTATACTTTACTTTCGTTCGGGACGCGGCCCTCTAAGAGCCGCGCAAAACCCGTTGGAGAGGAGGTGCTGCCCCATGAATCGGCGGACGCTGCGGCGCGCGTTTTTCTCTTCCCTGCCGGTGATGGCGGGGTATGTGGTGCTGGGCACGGGCTTCGGCATCCTTCTCTGCTCCAAGGGCTACTCCCTGTGGTGGGGGCTGCTGATGAGCCTGACCATCTTCGCAGGCTCCATGCAGTACGTGGGCGTGGACCTCATCTCCAGCGGCGCGGGCGTGCTCTCCACGCTGCTCATGACGCTGATGGTCAACGCGCGGCACCTGTTTTACGGCGTCTCCATGATCGAGCCCTACCGCGACATGGGCTGGCGGCGCTGGTACGCCATCTTCGGCCTGACGGACGAGACCTACTCCCTCGTCTGCTCGGAACCCATGGAAAACAATCCCGATAGGAAGGACTTCTGCTTCCTGGTGACGCTGCTCGACCAGGGCTACTGGGTATTGGGCACCCTTTTGGGCGGGATCCTCGGCAGCACGCTCCACTTCAATTCCGCGGGCATCGACTTCTCCATGACCGCCCTGTTCGTGAGCATCGTCGTGGACCAGTGGGACAAGGCCCCTTCCCGCCTGCCCGCCCTGCTGGGCCTGGCGGTCTCCGTCTGCTGCCTGCTCATCTTCGGGCCGGACAGCTTCCTCATCCCCTCCATGCTGGGCATAAGCCTTGGGCTCTTCCTCCTGCGCCGCCGCATCGAGGGCGCGGACGCTAAACCCGGCAGGGACGGCGAAAGCGACGGCAAGGCGGAAGGAGGCGGCGCATGAACAGTCCTTTGCACACCTTCCTTCTCATCGCGGTCATGGCCGGGGCGACCATCCTGCTGCGCTTCCTGCCCTTCTGGCTGTTCTCCAAGAACACGCCCCGCGCCGTGCTGTATTTGGGCCAGGTGCTGCCCTACGCCATCATGACCATGCTGGTGGTCTACTGCCTGCGCTCGGTGGACATACTCTCCGCCTCCCACGGCCTGCCGGAGGCGCTGGCCGTCCTGCTGGTGGTGGTCCTGCACAAGTGGAAGCACAACACGCTCCTGTCCATACTCGCGGGCACGTTGTTTTACATGGCCCTGGTGCAGCTGGTCTTTGTTTGAGGAAAAACCCGCAGCGTTTCGACAGGTAAGCGAGGGGCAAGGCATGAACGCCTTGCCCCTTCATTTCTCTTCCCAAAACGACTTAAAACAAAAGCTATTGACAAGTCAATACTTCGTGATATGATATATAGCATAAAAGGAGGCATAGCATGGACGCCCAGTTGAAACGAGGCCTCTTGGATATCTGCGTTTTGGCGGCGATCAAGGGCGAAGATTCCTACGGTTACAGGATCATCAAGGATCTAAGGCCGTACATCGAACTTTCCGAATCGACCCTATACACCATTCTAAAGCGCTTGGAAACAGCCGGCATGCTGACCGTCCGCACCACGGAACACGGCGGCAGGCTTCGGAAGTATTACCACATCACCGGCGAGGGGCTCAAACGCATCGAGGATTTCAAGCTCGAGTGGAAGGAGCTCCTGTCCATCTATCGGTTTGTGACCAAGAAAGAGGAGGACAATGCGTAAACAAGAATTTCTGGCCCGGCTGCGCAAGGCCTTGGCCGGCTCGCCGCAGGACGATATCGAGGAACGCCTGCTGTTTTACAGCGAGATGATCGACGATCAAATGGAAGAAGGCCTCTCGGAGGAAGAAGCGGTCCTAGCGGTGGGCACGGTCGAGGAGATCGCCGCAGCGCCCGCCGCGGAAACGCCCCCTATAAAGACCGCAAAGGAAGGAAGCAAGCCCAAAAGGCGGCGAAACGCGGGCAAGATCGTGCTTTTGATCCTCGGCTCCCCGCTCTGGCTCCCCTTGGGCGTCGCCGCGTTCGCTTTGCTCCTCTCGCTCTATCTTGTTTTGTGGGCCGTGCTCGTTTCCCTGTGGGCGGCCTTTGTATCGCTTGCCGCCGGTTCGGTTTACGGCATGCTGGCCTGCGTCCCCTTTCTCGCGGGCGGCAGCGCTGACAGGGGGCTGACGATGCTCGCGGCGGGCCTCGTTTGCGCGGGGCTTTCCATCTTCGCCTTTTACGGATGCAGGGCGGCGACAAGGGGCGTCCTGCTGCTCACAAGAAAAGCGGCGAAATGGGTAAAGAACCGCTTTATCAGGAAGGAGGAAGCGAAATGAAAGCAGCAAAAAAGGTTTGGCTCATCGTGGCCGCTTTTCTCGTTTTGGGCGGCTGTATCCTTCTTTTCGGCGTGACATCCGCGCTCGGAGGGGGCTTTGCCGCCCTTTCGGGGATCGGCTATGAGACGCGCACGCACGAGGTAGGCGAAGGCTTTGACAGCATCTCCATCGACACCGATATCGCGGATATCGTCTTTGCGCTGTCCGAGGACGGCAAGTGCCGCGTGGAGTGCTATGAAGACGAGCGCGCGCGGCACACCGTCTCCGTCGAAAACGATACGCTCATGATCGGCGTGGACCCGCGGCCCTGGTACTACCATATCGGTTTTCACCCCGGCTCCCCAAAAGTCACGGTCTCTCTGCCAAAGTCGCAATACGCTTCCCTGCACATCGACGAAAGGACCGGGGATATCCAGATACCGGATGCGTTCGCGTTCCGGGAGGTGGCGATCTCTTTGAGCACCGGCGGCGTCGACTTTTCCGCCTCCGCTTCCGGGAGGGCCCGGATCGAGACGACCACGGGCGCCATCCGCGCGGAGGGCTTCTCCGCCGGCTCGCTGGACCTTCGGGTGACCTCGGGGCCGGTGACGGTCGCGGACGTGGACTGCGAGGGCGACGTTACCCTCAATGTGCGGACGGGCAGGGCCCAGCTGTCCGATGTTCGATGCAAAAGCCTTGACTCCAGCGGGACCACGGGCGATATCACCTTAGAGAACGTCACGGCCCGGGAGAAGCTTTCCATCCAGAGGACCACGGGCAGCGTCCACTTCACCGGCTCGGACGCAGCAGAAATTTTCGTGGAGACCCACACGGGCGAGGTGACGGCCGCGGACGTGGACTGCGAGGGCGGCTTTACCCTCAATGTGCGGACGGGCAGGGCCCATTTGTCCGATGTTCGCTGCAAAAGCCTCGACTCCAGCGGGACCACGGGCGACATCACCTTAGAAAATGTCACGGCCCTGGAGAAATTTTCCATCCAGAGGACCACGGGCAGTGTCTGCTTCACCGGCTCGGACGCGGCGGAAATTTCCGTTGAGACCCACACGGGCGATGTGACGGGCAGCCTGCTCACCGACAAGGTGTTTATCGTGCAGACCAACACGGGCCGCATCGACGTCCCCCAAACCTTAAACGGCGGCAGCTGCGAGATCAGCACGCACACGGGCGATATTCGGATCACGATCGGCTGAAAAAGGCAGAAAGCAAAGGCGCTCCCTTGAACGGGGAGCGTCTTTTTAAGCGCATTTCCTTGCTTATTGATCCGCGCCGAACTCGGCCTTGTAGGCCTCGGCCAGCTTCTCGGGCCAGTCGGAGACGGCCTCCAGGCGGCCGGTGAAGAAGCGCAGGGTCTTGGGCTCGTGGACGAAGCGCAGGCCGCCCACCATCTGCCGATGGTCATAGAGCCACTTCACGCGGTCGATCACGTACTCGGTCTGGGACAGGGTGAACACGCGGCGGGGCAGCGCCATGCGCACCAGCTCCATGGAGGCGAAGCGCTCGCTGCCGTCGGCGTTGCGCTCCTCGGAGAGGGTGCCGCGCTCCATGCCGCGGATGCCGCCGCAGATGTACAGCGCGCATACCAGCGCGCCGGCGGGGTACTGCTGCTGGGGGATGTGGGAGACGAACTGGCTGGCGTCGATGTGGGCGCCCAGGCCGCCGCCGGGGGTGATCATGGGCACGCCGTACTCATCCAGCTGCCGCACACAGTAGTCGATGAACAGGGGGCCCTGGGAGATGACGTCCATGTCCATGCTCTCGTCGAAGCCCACGATCATGGCCTCCATCTCCTTGACGGACATGCCGCCGTAGGTGAGGAAGCCCTCGAACATGGGGATCAGGTCCTCCATGGAGTGGTACATCTCCTCGTCGCGCACCAGGATGCCGCCGCCGCGGGCGAAGCCGAACTTGCGGCCGGAGAAGTAGATGATGTCGAACAGGTCGGCGATCATGCGGGTGATCTCGCGCACGGACTTGTCCGCCATGCCCGCCTCGCGCACCTTGATGAAGTAGAGGTTGTCCTGCAGGAGGGAGGCGTCCAGCACAGTCAGTATGCCGTACTTCTTGGCGATGTCGGTGGCCGCCTTCATGTTCTCATAGGAGATGGGCTGGCCGCCGATCAGGTTGGTGCCGGCCTCCAGGCGGATGAAGGGCACGTTTTCGGGGGTCTCCTTCTGGATGCAGGCCTCCAGCTTTTCAAGGTCGATGTTGCCCTTGAAGGGCAGGTCGCTCTTGGAAACCAGGCCCTCGTCCTTCACCAGCTCCTCCACGCGGCCGCCCACGCGGGTGATGTGGGCCTTGGCGGTGGTGAAGTGGTAGTTCATGATGACGCAGTTGCCGGGCTTGACGAAGCGGGTGGCCAGTATGTTCTCACAGGCACGGCCCTGGTGGGCGGGCAGCAGGTAGTGGATGCCGAAGATCTCCTCCAGCTTCTTCTGCATGCGGAAGAAGGTCTCGCTGCCGGCGTAGGCGTCGTCGGCCTCCATCATGGCGGCGAGCATGTGGTCGCTCATGGCGTTGACGCCGGAGTCGGTGAGCATATCCATGAAGATGTCGCCGTTATGCAGCTGGAAGGTGTTGAAACCCGCCTCGCGCATCTTCTGCAGGCGCTCGTCCACGGGCAGGAGCTTGAGCTGCTGCACGATCTTGACCTTGTGCATTTCCAGGGGCAGGGGGGCATGCTTATAGAACTTGATTTCCGGCATTTGAGATCCAGTCCTCCTTATACATAATATCTTGTGTCCCGCGCTGCGGGAACGCGCCATATCGTTCCTATTATACAGCAAATACGGACGGAGTACAAGACAAAAAAGAAGGCCAAAGAAGAAAGACTGTCCTTCCTCATTGGGCTCATGGGAAAAACGCCGTATCCGTTTTGCCGCCCGCCGCAGCTCTGCAAACGGGAAAGCCTCTCCTGAATGCGGTTTTTGAGGGATCGACGGGCCGAAACCTCATTCGCAGCCGCGCTTCTTCCGCGTTTTCCCTCCCTGCATAAAAATTCCCCCTTTCCGCATAAAACTCTCTGCGGCAAAGGGGGATGGGCGCGAAAGCAAAGCCTCCTTCCTAAATCATCCAACTTACGGAAAAGTCCCTCTCATTTTGTGGCCGATAAAAAAGGGACGAACGCCGGAAGCCCCGGAAATGCCGGGCCTTCCCTTGTTGTCCCTATTATAACTCACCCACATGCCCTGCACGATCCCGCCCGTCTTTTCCAGCAGCCGCTCATCCGTCACCTGCACCACCATGGAGCGCTGGGCCGGCGTCAGCTGGGGCGTCACCCGCAAAATTTCGCAGTCGAAGGCCTGCACGCCGCTCTCGTCCACGGTGGAGAGCAACTGCGCCTCTCCCGTGTGCACCAGCGCCTGTCCGCCCACGGGCAGGCCCTCCGGGTATAAGGGATTTTGAAGCGTCTGCTCCACGCTGCCGAAGACACCGTAATCGGTGTTCTTGTCGATGTCGCAGACCTTGGGCAGACCGCCGGAAAAGACGCCGTGCAGCTCGCCCGGCAGCCCGCGCTCGCCCTTCTTAACGTCCGTGATGCGCGTTAGATACACGTCTCCCTCCCGCACGGAGAGCGTCTTCAGCGTGTCCACGTCGGTGATGGCGTGGCCCAAAGCGCCGAAGCGGCCTTCAGCGGGGTCGATGTAGGACAGCGTGCCGATTCCCGCGGTGGAGTCGCGCACCCAAACGCCCAGGCGGCGCACGCCCTCCTCGTCGGTGACGGGCGTGATGCGCGTCTCGAACGTCTTCCCGCCGCGGCTGCAGCTGAGCCGCAGCTGTTTGGCTGTGGAGTTCTCCACCGCCGCGATCAGCTGCTGCATGCTGCGCACCGCCTCGCCGTCCACCCGCAAGATGCTGTCGCCGCTCATGAGCCCCGCGTCCTTGGCGGGGCTTGCCTTTTCACCGCCCGGCAGGTAGACCTCGGCGCACTCCACCACGAACACGCCCTTGGTGTACATGGCGATGCCCACCGCCTGCCCGCCGGGGATCAGCACCCGCTCCGGCTGCACCTGCACCGTGAGGCTCTTGATCGGAAGGCCCAGCAGCGACAGCGTCACGCGGGCGCTCCCTTCCTCCTCTCCCTCCAGCTTTGCGCCGCCCAGGCTCTCGTCGGTGGACAGGCGCACCACGGCGTCCTGCTGTTCCAAATGCAGCGTCAGCGGGCCGGGCAGCGGGATGTCCGCCTCCTGTCCCCGCGCGATGCGCATAATTTCCGGAAGACTGCGCAGGCTTTGTACCGAAGGGGAAGCGTTCCAGATGAGGAGCGTCAGCGCCAGCAGAACGCCCATCAACTGTTTTCGTTTTTTCCCCGCAAAGCCCGGTCTTCGCCCAAAACCGCCCACTTTGCATCCTCTCCCGTCGTTTTGATTTGCAGCTTTAAGATGCGGCGTCCGGGCGGCGGCTATTCTTGAGAACTTTTTTCATGGAAACGAAAAAGCGCCTCTCTGCGGCCTGGCAGGCCCTTCCGGCGAAAAGCGCCTCCCCTGCCCAAAAATGGCAAAACGAAAAAGCGCGTGTCTTGCGGCCTGGCAGACCCTTCCGGCAAAAACCGCCTCCCCTGCCGAAAAATGGCAAAACAAAAAGGCCCTCTATCTGCACCGAAAACCTGTGCAGCGGGCCTTATTTAGTTTGGTTTCATCTCATCCCGTTCGGCGGCAGGACGCCTGCCGCGGCCTTCAGCCTCGGCAGGGCGTAGGCGAAAAACTCCTTGTAGGATGAGCAGAATATGTTTTTGTCCATGCCCGCCGCGGCGCCGGTCTCCCGGTCCCTGCGGCAGCCGCCCCGGCAGAGCCGGAAGTATTCGCACTTGCCGCATTCCTCCCGGTCCTTATCGGCGGTCTGCAAAAATTCCTGTCCCCGTTCGGATAGGAGGATGTCCTCCAAACTGTCGGTCATGAGGGAGCCCATCCGCCAGCGGTCCAAACAGTAGAAGTCGCAGGGGTAGACGGAGCCGTCCGCCTCCACCACGTTCTGCAGGGTGCATCTTCCCCACAGGTCGCAGCTCTCGGAGCGGCCGCCCTGCAAAATCGCCGCCAGATTTTCAAAATAGCGGATGTAGATGAAGTTCCCGGCGGCGACGTCCCCGTACCAGAGGTCGAACAGCGTCTTTAAGAAAGCGGCATAGCTCTCCGGGCGCAGTCCGCCCGCCTCTCCGATGGGGGCCAGGCAGGGGATGTACTGCTGGTACAAAAGGCCGTTCCTGCGGAAAAAGCCGTAGATCTTGCCGATCTCGCGGGCGGTCCTGTCCGTCACCACGGTGAGCACGTTAAAGTCGACGCCGTGGCTCTTTAAGAGCTGCGCGGCCCGCATCACCCGGCCGTAGGTCCCCCGGCCGGACACATCCACGCGGTTCTCGTCGTGTCTCTCCTTGGTGCCGTCCAGGGAAAGGCCCACCAGAAAGCGGTTCTCCCGGAAGAAGTCCGCCCACTCCCCGTCCAGCGCCAGGCCGTTGGTCTGTATGGCGTTGTAGACGGATACGCCATGCACGTTGTATTTCCGCTGAAACTCCACGGCCCTGCGGAAAAACCCCAGGCCGCAGACCGTGGGCTCCCCGCCCTGGAAGCCGAAGGAGCAGCTCCCCTCCGCGGCGGTCAAGGCCTTGCGGACGACGGTCTCCAGCGTCGCTTCGGACATGAGGCCGTAGGAATAGGTGTCGCGGTTTTGCTGCTCGTCCCGGTAGAAGCAGTAGCGGCAGCGCATGTTGCACCCGCCGGAGGCGGGCTTGAGCAGTAGGCTGATGGCAGGCATGGCATCTCCCCGCTTTAGAACAGCCGCCCGGCCAGCGCCAGGACTTTCAAGACGTCGCCCTGCTTCTCCTCCGGGACGGCCCCCTGCACGAACTTCTCCAGCGCCTCCAGCGTCACGTCTCCCTCCCGGCCCGCCATGAACGCCTTGAGTTTGATAGGCAGATCTTCGATGCTGCCCAACAGGGCCAGGGCGAGATAGGCCTCCCGCGCCTCTTTCGTCCAGCGGAGCCCCTCCACCGGGGGCAGGGAATCCAGCGCCTCCGCGGCCTTCTTTTGGCAGAGCAGCTCCTCCATCGTCATGGGGCGCTCCTGATGGATGCCGATGCGGCTATACTGCTCCGCCGGGGCGTCGTTTGCGAGCATCTGCTCCCGCATGGCGTTGAGCAGGCGCAGCTCCGTCTCCGGGTCCTCGATGGGGGCAAGCTGCCCCGGGTCCTTTGTGAGGTCATACAAACGGGAGCCGAAGCGGTAGACCGGCGCGAGCTTCCCCGCCGGGGCCGGTATGCGTAAAAGTCTGACCCCCTTGGTGAAGGAGAAGGCCTCCGCCAGTTCTGCGCAGCGCAGCTCCTCCGGGGAGAACAGCGTGTTCATGTGCATCGGCATCACCGTGTACTCGTAGATGGGCGCGTTCTCCCGCTCGATGGGCGCGCGGAAGTACACGTACCTGCCGTCGGTGATGTTCACGTGGCTGCCGTGGTTGCCGAAGAGGACGCAGTCGTGGACGGGCTCGTCCCTTTCCACAACGCCCTTGAGCGGCCTTCCCTGCATGTCCGGGGGCAGTTCGATGCCGTTAAGCTCCAGCAGCGTGGCCGCCACGTCGATATTCTGCGCGAGCGACCGCCGTCTCTGTCCCGCCTGTCCCACACGCGGGTCCCAGATGAACAGGGGGATGTTGGCCACCTCGTTGTAGAGGGGCATGACGTTCTTGGCCCACCAGTCGTGCTCGCCCAGCAGGTAGCCGTGGTCGGTGGTCACGATCAGGGCGGTGTCCTTCCACATGTCGTGTGCGTCCATGAAGTCCAGCACGCGGCCCAGGTTCCTGTCGCACATGGAGACCATGGCGGCGTACTTGGCCCGCATGTCCCGCACCGCGTCCTCCCCTTCCGTGCAGGGGGCGTAGGGCGGCCAGTCTGTATCGCCGTCCGTGATCTTGTCCCGGTAGAGTTCACGGAACTCGTCCTTTGTGAAGAAGGGTTCGTGGGGGTCGAAGCTCTCGATCTGCAGCATCCAGTTGTCGTACTTTCGGTTGGTCTGCAAAAACTCAAGGCCCCGGGAAAACACCTGGGACTGGGGCAGGTCGTCCGCTGTTTTAAACTTGGCGCGGTTGATCATGTCCTGCACGGGCATGCGCGCCATGTGGTAGTTGCCCTTTCCCCGGCCCTCGTTCTTCACAAGGTGGTGCGTGGGCGTGATGGCGGGGTCCAGGTCGGCCTTCCAGGGGTCGCCCTCCTGGCCGCGGACGATCTCCCAGCTGGAATAGCGGGCGTGGTAGGTCGCGCCGCCGTCCTCCCAGTAGTGCTGGTGGTCGGAGATGAGATGGGTGTAGACACCGCCGTCCCGCAGCAGCTCCGGCACGGAGTCGTCGAAGGGCTCCAGCGGTCCCCAGCTCCTGTGCAGGAAGTTGTAGCGGCCCGTGTGCAGCTCCCGCCGGGCGGGCATGCAGGGCATGGAGCCGACGTAGGCGTTCTCGAACGTCACGCTCCTTTTGCCCAGCCGCTCAAAGTTCGGGGCCTGCACCCAATCGCAGCCGTAGTTGGGCAGAAAGCGCCGGTTCAGCGAGTCGAACAGGATGAAGATGGTCCGCATGCCGCTTTTCCTCCCGTTGTGTGTCTTATGTTTCTTTTTGTATTAGTCTTTCGCCCAGTCCTCGACCACCCGGCGCATCCCCTCCGGCCTGCACTCTCTTTTGTGCAGTATGGGCTTTTCGCGCAGGGCCTTGAGGCTCTTGGGCATGGGCAGGCCGCAGACTCTCTCCAGCTCGTCCGCGCAGGCGAACTCGTCCAGATCCTGGGCCGCCTGCTCCCCTTTCAGCGCCTCCAGCACCGCGCGGGAGAACTTGTAGGGGCTGGCGGTGGAGACCACCACCGTGGGCGTCTGGTCGCCCGTGTTCTTGCGGTAGTCCTCGGCCACGGCCCAGGCCACGGCGGTGTGGGTGTCCAGCGTGTAGCCGTTTTTCGCAAAGCAGTCGTGGATGGCCTTGGCCGCGCCGTCATCGTCCACCCAGCCGGCGGAGAAGCTGTCTTTAAGGCGCGCGTGGGTGTCCGCGTCCACGGCGTAGCTCCCTCTCGTCTTGAGCGCGCGCATCCAGGCGCGCACGGTTTGATCGTCCCTTCCGCAGAGCTCAAAGAGCAGCCGCTCCAGATTGGAGGAGACCAGTATGTCCATGGACGGCGAGGCGGTCTTGTGGAAGGCGCGGCCCGCGGCGTCGTACGCGCCGCTCTCGATGAAGTCGAACAGCACGTTGTTGCGGTTGCTGGCGCAGATCAAACGCCCGACGGGCAGGCCCATGCGCTTGGCGTAGTACCCGGCCAAAATGTTGCCGAAGTTGCCCGTGGGCACGCAGAAGTTGACGGGCTGCCCCAACGCGATCTCCCCGCCCGCCAGCAGGTCCGCGTAGGCGGAAAAGTAGTAGGCGATCTGCGGGGCGAGGCGGCCCCAGTTGATGGAGTTGGCGGAACTGAGCGCATAGCCGCGTTCGTCCATCTCCGCGCGCAAACCCTCGTCGGCGAACAGGCGCTTGACGCCGGTCTGCGCGTCGTCGAAGTTGCCCTCCACGGCGGCCACGTGCATGTTGTCCCCCTCCTGGGTGAGCATTTGCAGCCGCTGGGACGGGGAAACGCCGCCCTTGGGGAAGAACACGCCCACCTGGGTGCCCGGCACGCCGCAGAAGCCCTCCAGCGCGGCCTTGCCCGTGTCTCCCGACGTGGCCGTCAGGATGAACACCTGCTTGCCCAGTCCCACCTTGCGCATGGAGCGCACCATCAGGTGGGGCAGGATCTGCAGGGCCATGTCCTTAAAAGCGTGGGTCGGGCCGTGCCAGAGCTCCAGAACGTGTAGGTCCCCCACCCGGCGCAGGGGCGCGGTCTCGACCCCAAAGCGCGCGGGCGCGTAGGCCGCCTGGGCGCAGGCCTCCAATTCCTCCAAAGAGAAATCATCCAGGTATTTGGCCAATATGCGCACGGCGCGCTTTGGGTAGTCAAGGGCGGCCAGCGCCCCGATCTCCTCCAGGGAGAGATGCGGGAAGCTCTCCGGCACGAACAGGCCGCCCTCCGGCGACATGCCGGACACGATGGCCTGCGCGGCGCTGACCTGTCTCCCCTTATCCTGTGTGGACTGATAAAGCATGTTTTTTCCTCATTTCCGCGCCTGTTTCCCATTGAAGGGCTCAAAGGCGTCTGCCTGTATCCGAAAAGCGGGGCCGCGCCATTTACGCGGCCCCGCCTCTTTGCGGGGAACGATCCTGCTTTGCCGTCAGATGATGTACTTCTTTAAGTATTCGGGCGGCTCGTCGGTCTTTGCGGTGGTGGAGATGATCACGCGCAGGTCGTGGGACGCGGCCAGGGACTCCAGCCTCTCGAAGAAGGGGCCAAGGTCGTTGATATCCGCCTCGACCAGGCGCAGAAAGCCGTCCACGTACATCTCGTTCATATCGTAATTGGCGGCCACGATGCCGCTGAGAAAGCCCAGGAACATGTCCGGGCTGGAGATCTTATAGTCCTTGGCGTTCACAAAGCGGATCTCGTGGCGCAGATCGAACATATAGCGGTTGTCGTCGTCGATGAACACGATCTCGCCCTTGGCGGTCTTCATGGATGTATTGGCCATGTCCAGTATGCGCTTGGTCTTGCCGGAGCCCTTGCGTCCGAAAATCACCTGGATCATAGAACAGCATCCTCCTTTCGTTGGTAACACCAGTATATCATAGATCGCGCGCCGGGGAAAGTGGCTTTTTACCTTCTTTTCACAAAAAGCGCGAAACGGGGTTTTTAGGCTCGCGGCGGGCGTTCGGGGTAGTAGTTGAAGATCTCGCACTCGATGCGGCCGTTGTACACCCGCCGCTTCCTGTCCGCGCGCTTTCCGTAGGCCCTCTCGAAGTCCTTGTGGGAGGAGATGGCGCAAAGGCCCCAGCCCGGCATCCTATCGGTCAGGGCGCGCAGCTGTTTGTAAAGCTCTGCCGCCTGCTTTTCGTCCAGCAGCCGCTCGCCGTAGGGGGGATTGGTGCAGACGACGCCCGGCTTTTCCGCGTCCGGGAAGGGGTTCACCGCGTCCTTTATATCCTGCCTGCGGAACTGCACAAGGCCGTTTAGGCCCGCCTGGCGCAGGTGTGTCTCACTCATCTCGATGGCGCGGCGGTCGATGTCCGAGCCGAACACCGGCACCGGCCCCAAAGCCTTTTTCGCCTCGAAGCGCTCGCGGGCCTCTGCGCGCAGGGCGGCGCAGGCGGCCTTGTCCGTCACGTCCCACTTCTCCATGTCGAAGGGGCGCAGAAGGCCCGGCGCCCGGTCCAGCGCCACCATGGCCGCCTCGATGCATAAGGTCCCCGAGCCGCACATGGGGTCGAAGAAGGGCAGCCAGGGCCGCCAGGGCCCGGCGGTCACCATCGCGGCCGCCAGGGATTCGCGCAGCGGCGCCTCGGCGTTGAACGTGCGGTAGCCCCGGCGGGAGAGGCCCTGGCCGGAGGTATCCAGCGTCACGGCCACCCTGTCCTCGTGGATGTGCACGTCGATGCCGTACCTCTCGCCGTCCTCGGGCAGCCAGCCCATGGAGTGCACGCGCTTCATCCGCTCCACGATGGCCTTCTTGGAGATGGACTGCACGTCCGGCACGGACATGAGCTGCGAGCGGGCGCACTTGGCCGTCACGTGGATGAAGGCGTTTTTGGGCAGTATCTCCTCAAAGGGGATGGCCTTGACCCCCTCGAACAGCTCGTCGAAGCTGCGGGCCTCGAAGCGGCCCAAGTAGATCAGCACCCGGTCGGCGCAGCGCAGGTTCAGCCCCGCGCGGAAGGCGTCGGTCAGGCTGCCGCGGAAGGTCGCGCCGCCGTGGAAGCCCTTGGCGTCCTCGTAGCCTAGGCGCTTGAGCTCCCCGGCCACCACGCCCTCCAGCCCGAAGGCCGCCGTGGCGCCCAGTTCCAGTCTCTTTTCCTCCATGTTACTCCTTTGTCTCTTTCAATCCTTCGCGGGCGCGCCCTGCCGGTTGATGAGCGCGCCGTTGACCACCAGCTCGAAGCGGCAGCCAAGGAACCTGGCGGCCTCCTCGCACATCTGCATGCGGCTCAAATAAATGGCCATAAAGTCCATCACGGAGCTGCTCTCATCCATCTCGATGGAAAAGCGGATGGCGCGCCTGTCCTTGTCCACCTCCACGGCGTTTTTGCGGATGGCGTAGTTCACCCGGTCGTGGATGTCCTCCTTGTTGTAGGGCACGCGGCGCACGCGGGTGCGGTTGGCGTCTGACTTGTCCGCGATGATGAGCGCGGCGCTCACGGCGGAGACCACCTTGCCGTTCTGCTCCTCGTGGTTGCCCACCGCGCCCACGATCTGCGTCGCCTCGCGGATGTCCATGCCCGCCTCCAACAGGAGGGGAAAGAGCATCGCGCCGCCGGTCAGGCCGTGGTCCACCCGGTTGACCGCGTTGCCCACGTCGTGCACCCAGCCCGCGATGGCCGCAAGCTCGCACTCGCGCTCCGGGAAGTCCAGCTCCCGCAGGATCGCCTCCGCCGTTGCGGAGACGAAGCCCACGTGCCGCGGGCCGTGCTCGGTGTAGCCGATGGCCTCCAGCATGCGGTTCGCGGCGTCGATGAGGCCCGCGATCTTCTTGTCCTTCTTGATGTCTTCGACTGTGATCATTCTGTCTCTCTCAAAGGGATATTCCTTACTGCATGCGCTTTAAGGATTCGTAGTAGGGGTCGCCCGCGAACTCGCGGCTCTCCTTCACCTCGCCGCCCAGCTCGCGGATGGCGTTTGCGATCTCCACGTAATCCAGGTAGTTGATCGTCTGGTCCTGCAGGGCCTTTTCCAGCGCGGGCAGCGCGCCATGGTCGCCCAGCTTGCCCAGGTAGGAGGCCAGCAAGGCCTTGTTGCGCGTTTTCTCAAAGCAGTCGAGCAGGAAGGCCAGCACGCGCGCGTCGCCCGGGTACTCGCAGAGTATGTCCGCCAGGCACTCCCGCACCGCCAAACAGGCCTTTTCCTGCATCTGCAGGCACTTCTCCTTCACCGCCGCGCCCATGGTCTTTAGGGATTCCGCGGCGTTCTCGCAGAGCTCGTCCATCTCGCTGGTGTTTTCCAGCCAGCGCAGGTAGAGCTCCATCGGCGCGGTGGACTCCAGCTCCCGCAGCAGGCCCACGGCGGTCATGCGCGCCTCCTGCGGGGCCTGCTCGTCGGCGGCCAGGGCCAGCAGCGGGGCCTCCGCGTCCGTCCCCAGAGTCGTCAGGCGGTCCAGCAGCTGGTCGGGCACGGCCATGTTCTCCCGGGCGTACTGTGTCAGCAGCTCGGTCAGCTCCCCTGCGTCGGTGAAGGAATCGAAGTAGAAGCCCGGCTTCGCGCCGTCCAGCCAGGGGGCGGGCGTGTTCAGCCAGCGGGTGTAGACCTCCGGCATCTGGGCCTCCATCTCGTCCACGTTCTTATACTTTTTGCGGTTCTCGCGCATCCAATCCCTTAAATGCGCCTGAAAGCGGCTGTCAAAATCGATCAGCATCCCGTTTTCCCCCTATCGTGACCGCTTCCCGGCTCTTCTCCTCCGGCGCGGTTTTGCTTAAAGTCCTATTCCTCTTCCATGTCCATCGCGGCGGAATACAGCCTGCGCATGCGCATCAGAAGCGTTCTCTGCGTGCAGCCCTCCCGCTCGGCGGTCTCCTTAAGGTCCGGCTTCTGGCCCAGCACGTCCTCCTCGAAGATCATGCAGGTCGCGGCCAGCCAGGCCGCCTTGTCGCGCAGGGGCGGATAGCGGCCGTTCAGGGAGTTCAAATAGCACACCCACAGCTGCAGGCCGTAGGCCGCGGGCTGTCCCGGTCCATAGCGCTTCTCCATCTCCTGCATCATCTCGTTCAGGAACTGGGCGTAGGCCTTGGGCGGCGCGACGCGGAAGGTCAGCGCCTCTCGCTGCACACGCACGATGTGCCCGTCGATGTAGCCGATGTAGGGCGCAGGCGCGCCGATGGCCAACAGGCAGTCCACCACGCCGCGCTTGATCTCGGAGGAATGGGTCACCGAGAGCAGCAGCCGGCGCAACATCTGCTCGGCCAGCGGCCCGCCTGCGGTGCCCAGGACGAGCAGCGCCTGCTCCACCAGCTCGTCGTCGCCCAGCAGCGCCGCGTCCATCTGGTCCCTGTGCTCGTGCAGGCTCTTATCCATCGCCTCGTGGTCAGGATAGAGGGCCACGATCCCGCTCATCATCTGTTCCAGGTCCTCTATGACCTCGTCGCTGTAATCGAAGATGTAGGGAAGTTCTTGGGGCCGCTCCCCCTCGTAATCCTCCGCGCAGTAGCGCAAAACGTCCCTTGCCATCACGTTGCTGGGCTCTATGGCCATCAGCTTTTCCAGCACCCGCGCCGCCTCCTGCCGCCGCCCCTGGTTGTAGAGGCACAGGCCGTACAGGTACAGCATGCTGGTCTCGTAGGGGCAGAGCAGCAGCAGGCACTTGAGCCCCGCCAGCAGCTTCTGGTCGTTCTTCATTTCCGCCACGGTCAGGCAGTATTTGTAGAGCTCGTCCAGCTCCTCCATGCGCTCGGGGTCCAGCCGGTCCATGTAGGCGGCGGCCTTGTCGCGCAGGCCCTCGGCGTTTAAGAGCAGCGCGGCGTTGCAGCAGGCGTGCACGTTGGCCCCGTCCTCCTGCAAAATGAGGTTGAGCTGCTTCCAGGCCTGCACGTTGTCCTCCATGCACATGTAGGCAAGCGCCAGGTTGTTGCGCACATACAGCAGGGAGGGGTCCTTTTCCAGCACCTGGGAAAGGAGCTGGGCGGCCCTCTCCGCGTCCCCGCAGTCCAGGGCCGCCTTCCCCTGCTCGGCCAGGGCTTCCAGCTCCCGGTCGATGCCGTCCTCCATCTCGGATTCCTCGATCTGGGCGATGCCGTCCTGGGCCATGTCGCTGAACTCGCCCCTGGGATAGTCGCTCAGGTAGGCGGCGAAGCAGCTGTACGCCTGGGCATAGTCGCCCATGGCCATGTAGTTGCAGCCGATGGCGAAGTTGGTCTCCTCCGGGCAGTCGTCCCGACCCAGGAGCAGCTCCAGCTCCACGTTGGCCATTTCGTACAGCCCCATGCGGGCGTAGGCGTCCGCCAGGTCCAGGGCGATCTGCGCATCCTGCGGGTCCATTTCCTGGGCGCGGCGCAGGTGCCGGAGCGCGGTCAGGTAGTCCTGCTTGTCGATGGAGCGCACCGCCCGCCTGTGAAAGAAGCGGCTGTCCGCTTCAAAGGGCAGCACCCGGTCCTCGTCCATGCACCTTTTCGCCTCCTTTTTTTCTGTCTCTCTCGCCCGCACGGGGCCTCTTTTTGTCTTACCAGTCCTGCACGCTGCCGTCGGAGGCGCGCCAGTGGGGATGCTCGCGCATCTCGAAGGGCTGCACCTTATCTTCGACCAGCTCGATGCCAAGGCCGGGCTTGTCCGGGAAGGTGGCAAAGCCGTCCTTCACCTCGTACTCGCACCTTAGGTGTTCCGGCGGCGTCTCGGGCAGCCAGTTCTCCTGGGTGTGGAAGTTGGCCATGGCCAGGTCGCAGTGCAGCTGCGCTATCATCCCGGCCAGCGGCACGCCGTGGGGCACCATGTGCATGTAGTGCGTCTCGCCCATCGCGGCGATCTTGACCATCTCCGTCACGCCGCCGCAGTTGCAGATGTCCGTGCGGATGTAGTCGATCAGGTCGTTCTCGATCAGGCAGCGGTAGTCCCACTTGGCGCCGAACTTCTCGCCCGTGCCCAGCGCCACGCCCGTGCGCTCGCGCAGGGAGCGGAAGGCCTCGGGGCTGTCCGCGCGCAGGGGGTCCTCCACGAAGAAGGGATGGTAGGGCTCCAGGCGGCGGCAGAGCTCCGTGGCGTAGGCGGGGCTCAAGCGGGTGTGGCACTCGAACACGATGTCCACATCCTCCCCGGCCTCCTGCCGGTAGAAGCGCATCCACTTTTCGCTCATGCGCACCTGTATGTTCTGGTCGTAGGCGCCGTTGTCCAGGATGTCGTGGGGGCAGATGCGCACGGCCTTGTACCCGGCCTTGAGCGCCGCCTCCAGGCTCTCCCCTGCTTCCTTTTCGTCCCGGCCGCCGATCCCCCGGTACAGGCGGATCTTATCGCGGCAGCGGCCGCCCAGCAGCTGATACACGGGCGCATTAAAAGCCTTGCCTTTTAAGTCCCACAGGGCGATGTCCAGCCCGGACAGCGCGGCCTGCAGCACCGGGCCGCCCCGCCAGAAGGTGCCCCGGTAGATGTCCTGCCACAGGAAGCCGCTGCGCAGCGGGTCCTTGCCGCGCAGGTACTCGTCCAGGTGGCGGATGACGCCGTCCACGGCCAGCTGGCGGGTGTTGAGCGTCGCCTCGCCAAGGCCGCGCAGGCCCTCATCCGTTTCCACGACCACATAGTGGTTGATGCCGCTGAATACCGAGCGCACCGATGTGATCTTCATATTCTGTCTTCCTCCTTCTTCCAACGCCTGCTTCTTTATGCGGGCGTTTTATGCGTTATTTAGTATAGCAAAATCTCTCCCCCGCCGCAACGGCCGCGGGGCCTTTGATGCGCATATACTTCTTATAAAACCGCTGTTTTTGAGCACCTGCAAAAGCGGCTGCGGGGCCTCAAATGCGCACATCTCCCCTTCAGACCCTCTGTTTCTTGAGCACCTGCAGAAAGTCCTCCGGCGGGTCGGCCTGGAAGCAGAGCTCCTCTCCGGTGACCGGGTGGCGCAGGCGCAGGCGGCAGGCGTGGAGCATCAGCGGGCAGCTGCCCGCGCCGGACTTCTGGAAGCCGTAGATGGGGTCCCCGCAGACCGGGTGGCCCAGGCTGCGCAGGTGCACGCGGATCTGGTGCGTGCGGCCCGTCTCCAGCTTCAGAGAGAGCAGCGTGGTCCTCTCAAAGCGCTTTTCCACCTTGTAGTGGGTGCGCGCGGGCCTTCCTTCCGGGTCCACGGCCATGCGCTTGCGGTCGTGGCGGTCCCGGCCGATGGGCTTGTCCACCACGCCCTCGTCCTGGGAAAAGCGGCCCTCCGCCAGCGCCAGGTACTCCCGGCCCGCGCTATGCACCGCGATCTGCTCGGCAAGGGAGAGGTGCGCAAGGTCCGTCTTGGCCACCACCAGCAGGCCCGTTGTGTCCTTGTCCAGCCTGTGCACGATGCCGGGTCTGAGCTCCCCGCCCAGGCCGGAGAGGCTCTCCTCCCGGTAGAGAAGGCCGTTGACCAGCGTGTCCTCCCAGTGGCCCGCCGCGGGGTGCACCACCAGCCCCCGGGGCTTGTTGACCACCAGCAGCTGCTCGTCCTCGAACACCACGTTTAAGTCCATCTCCGTGGCCGCGGCCTGCATGGGCTCGGGCGGCGGGCAGGCAAGGCGCACCTCGTCGCCGCAGCGCAGCTTCTGCCCCGCCTTTTCGGGGGGCTTTCCGTTGAGCTGGCAGAGGCCCTGCTCCAGCAGGCGCTGGACCTTTGAGCGGGTCAGGCCGCTTTCCTTAGACAAAAAGGCATCCAAGCGGATGCCTTCGTCAGCGGCGGTCACGGTTTTAACGATCGTCTCCATCCGGGTCCCCGGCGGCTTTTGGCCACCGCTCCTTTCTTCCCTCCAGCAGCAAGGCCCACAGGCAGAACAGCAGCGTGCCCACCACCACGCAGCTGTCCGCAAAGTTGAACACCGCGAAGTGGATGAGGCAGAAGTCGAACATGTCCACGACGTAGCCGTACACCAGCCGGTCGTAGAAGTTGCCCAGCGCGCCGCCCAGGATCAGCGCCAGGGCGACGGAAGGCGTGCGCGGCAGCTTGTTCCTGGAAATGAACAGCTTAAAGACGATGTAGCCGCAAACGCCCAGCGTCAGGACAAAGAACAGCCAGAAGCGCCCCTGCAGCATCCCGAAGGCAGCGCCGCGGTTCTCCATGTAGGTGAACTGGAACACGCCCCTCCACAGCGGCAGGGACGCGTCGGAGGCCTTGAGGTCCGTCCGTGCCCAGTATTTCACCAGCCTGTCGATCAGGAAAGATCCGGCGGAGATGAGGATCAACACAAGGTTCATACGGCGCTGTTTTCCTCCTGTGCGGCCTGGGGCCTGCGGATGTTGTTGAGCGGCTCGTCGTACAGAAGGCCGCGCCTCTTTGTGCCCTCCTCCGCGTTCTCGCCCTTTTCGCGGCCCAAGGCGCTGTCGTCTAAGATCTGCAGCTGGGCCTGCATCAGCATGCGGAAGTTGGAGCGGTACACGCTGGCCTGCCGCTGCAGCTCGTCGATCTGCTTCTTGGCGGCCGCGGTCTCCGCCTGGGCCTTCTGCACGATGCGCTTGGCCTCCTCGTTGGCGGCAGAAACGATCTCCTCGGCCTTGGCGTTGGCGGCGCGGTTGGTCTCCTCGGCGCTGCGCTGGGCGGTCACCAGGGTGTCGCGCAGCGTATCCTCCAGGTTCTTCATATAGGTGAGCTGGTCGTTCGTCACCTTCAGCTTCTCGCGCAGCTCCTTGTTCTCCTGGGCCAGGTTGTCGATATAGGCGGCCAGCTGATCCAGGTACTGGTCCACCTCGCCCTCGTCGTACCCACGGAACCTGCGCTCAAATTCCTTGTCGTGGATCTGTGCGGAAGTGATCATGCGAACTCCTCCTTGCAGCGTCTCGCTGCGCCTTCCCGTCAATATCGAGCCTGCGGCGAATGCCGCAGCAAAAGTGTAGCTTTTGGGACTTACATAGTTAAGTCTGCGAAGATATTATACCACGAGCAAAAATGTTTGCTTGCAAGGACATTTTTGCGAGGCCGTCAATATCGAGCCTGCGGCAAACGCCGCAGCAAAAGCGGAGCTTTTGGGACTTACGAAGTAAGTCTGCGAAGATATTATACCGTAAATTTTAAGAAAAACAACCGTCCGCCTCTTTAAAGCTCCTCATGATCCTTCGATCATTTTTACCTTCAGCGGCCTTGCCGTAAGAAATTCCGCATTTGTTTCCAGTGTCGTCCTCGGATGCGGATAAACATCGACGCCGACCTTTACGGGTTCGTCGATCACATATAAGTACCCTTTTTCGATGCCGTTATGGGATATTTTCCCATCGTCGTCGCAGCACAAAACGGTCGGCTTGTGGGAAAAAGCCTCCGCCAGCGCTTTCCATTGTGTGATCGTGCTGCCCTGCTTCAAGACGGCAAACCGTACATTGGAGCCATGGTACCAGACCCCGTCATTCCTGATCTCTAACAGCATCTTTGGCCTCCACATGTCCCCCGCATCGGCGCTCCTTCACGATTTGGAAAGGAAGGTCTCCACCTCGATGAACAGCCTGTTCTTGCGGCTCTCGCCCATCTTTTCCAGTATGCGGAAGCGGCCCACGCCCCGCACGGAGACCATGTCCCCGGCCTCCAAAGAGGCGTCGGTGCGCGTCTCCTCCTCCCAGTTGCGCTGCACGCGGCCTGCGCGCACCAGCTCCTGGGCCTTGGCGCGGGATAAGCGCAGCACCTGCTGCAGGCACGCGTCCAATCGCAGGGAGGGCACGTTCACCCGCTCCTTCTTCCCCTCCGGGGGCGGCGGCAGGGGCTCGTCCGTGAGCTCGGTCCTGACGCTCACGCGGCCCACTTCCCGCAGGTTGTCGCAGAGGAAGGCGGCCATGGGCTTGTACACCGCCGCGTAGGCCTTCCCTTCCAGTATGCGCAGATCCCCCACGCAGTCCCGCTCGATCTGCAGGCCCAGGATGGCGCCCAGCAGGTCGCGGTGGCCGAAGGAGCCGAAGCGCGGGTCAAAGCGCACTTTGAGCACACAAATGGGAACGCTGCTCTCGTCCGCCCCGCCGAAGTCCTCCGGGCACAGGACGCACAAGCTGCGTTCCGCGTTTTCGCCTCCGCCGTAGCGGAAACAAAGCAGGCCCTGGCGCGCCGCCAGGCCGCATAACCTTTGCGCCGCGTCAGGGCTTAAAAATTTAGATGAGACCTGGGCGCCGCGCCCCGCACGGACGCAGAGCTCCTCAAATTGTCTTTGGAGCTTTTCCCGCTCCCGCTGCCTGTCCTCCGCCATCGGCCCTTAGAAGTACATCGCCCGGAAGACGATGTTCTGGGCAAATGTCACGAGGCTCTGCAAAAGATACAGCGCAAAGAAGGCGAACAGGGGGGATAAGTCGATCGGGAGCCTGCCGCCGGCGATGCGCATCGACAGCGGGCGGAAGGGGGCGATCATGGGTTCGGTCAGCCTCTGCAGTATGCGGTAAAAGCGGTTGAAGGGCGAAACGAACCAGCTCATGACCGCGCGGATGATCAGCGCGTACTTGAGCACTTCCAGTACGGTGTAGATCACATAAAAGGCAATGCTGAATATTCTTGCCACGGAACTCCTCAGTTGTTGAAGATGGTGCGCGTCTTGTTGTCCTCGGCGTAGGTGCCGGCGATCTCCACGGTGGAGGGGGCCAGCAGGTAGGTCTGCGCCGCGGCCTTCTTGATGGTGGCGTTGATGGCGTAGCAGGCGCCGATCAGCGTGTCGATGATCCTCTGGGCCTCTTCCAGCTGCAGCGTCTCCAGGTTGATGAGCACGGAGCGCTCCTCCAGCAGGTCGTCGATCACATCGCGGGAATCCTCGTAGTTGGCCAGCTGATAGATCATCATGCGATGCTTGGGGGCAGCGGCCGCGGCGGGATGGGACACGATCTTGGAATCGTAGGAGCGGCGGTAGTCGCTGTCGTTCTGGTAGTCATCCTGATAATCGTCGTACCCGCGATCGTCCTGGTAGCGGTCGTAATCGGACTGGTCGTCACGGTCGTCGCGGCGGTAATTGGAACGACGTGCCACAGGCTCTTCCTCCTCGTACTCGTAATCCTGCGCGGTATCCTCGGCGGGCTCGCTTTCCCACCCGATGGTGTTGAGGACCTTGTTCATGAATCTACCGGCCAATGCAGTCAACTCTCCTTCCCAGGGAAGCTTGGCGTCACCCCATATAACATTATATCCAATTCCCTGTTATTTTACAAGCTCCTTTTTCCAAAGAGCGAGGTCCCTATGCGTACCAGCGTGGATCCTTCCTGCAGGGCGATGTGCGCGTCCCCGCTCATGCCCATGGAGAGGGTATCCAGGCAGGGGTCGCCGCTGCGCAGCTCGTCGAAGGCGCGCCTGGCCTTGGCGAACACGCCGTGGATGAGTTTTTCGTCCTCCGTCAGGGGCGCCATGCACATAAGTCCCCGCACGCGGATGGAAGGCAGGGCCATGCAGGCCTCGTAGAGCCTTGGCAGCTCCTGCAGGGAAACGCCGCCCTTCTGCACCTCCCCCGCGGGGTTGACCTGCAGAAGGATGTCCACCCTGCGGCCCGCGGCGGCGGCCGCGCTGTCCAGCGCGCACGCCAGTGGAAGCTGATCCACGGAATGGATCATATGGATTTTCCTTATTATATACTTTATTTTGTTTCTTTGCAACCTGCCAATGTGGTGATATCGCAGTTTTTCATCAATTTTTTCACTTTTTTCCACCCACTCCTGCACGCGGTTCTCCCCGTAATCGTAGATGCCCAGCGCAGGCAGGCGGTTGATGAGCTCCGCCGGCTGGGTCTTGGAGGCCGCCAGGAGCGTGTAGGGCCTGCCGCCCGCGGCCTCGTCCAGCCGCCGGCGCAGCTCCAATACGTTCTGCTCCAGCTGATCCATTTGGCTTTTCAGTCCTCTTTTCGTCTATCTGCTTCTTGTGGTCGTCTTCACTTGCGGATGCGCGTGTCCTTCTGCAGCCTGCCCTCTTCCTCGGGCATGACCAAGGCGTAGCGGCTGTCGTGGCCGATCACGCGCACGGGCACGAACTCCCCGCTGTCGTAGAGGTACACGCCCTGCTTATCCCCGTTCTGCTTGACGCTCTTGAGCGGCACGCGGATGCCCTCCACGCGGCCGCCGATGACGGCGGTGAGCTTGCGGGCGTTGATCAGCGGGCCGATGTCCTCGTTCATCTCCAGGATCACCATCAGCTCCGACTGGCTGCCGGAGATGGAGTCCACCGTGGCCTGGAAGCTCAGGTCCTCATAGCCCTCGAAGTACAGGGCGCAGCTCTCGCCCACGCCCACGGTCCAGTCGGTGTCGCTGGTGCGGATGGCCGCGTACCAGTGGGTGGGGTTTACAATGCGGTACAGGTTCTGCTGGCTGCGCAGCTCGGCGGGCTGTTCGGGGTCCTCGTTGCGCAGCAGGTCGCGCAGCGTCTGGGCGTTGAGCAGGTCCAATACCTCCATGGTCAGGTACGGCTCGAACCCGTCGAACGTGTAGCTGACCCGGCCGTCCATGGGCGCCGTGTAGGCGCTGCGCCAGCCCTGTATGCGGCTGAGCAGCTGGTCGCGTGTGGCGTAGAGCTGGGTGAGCACCGTATCCGCCTGGGCGGAGGCCGTCTGCTCGAGGTATTCCTGCCTGGCGTCCATCAGCTCCTCCAGCTCCCGGTAGAGCTTGGTCATCGCGCTGCCGTCCGCCTGGCTTGCGTCGCGGATCTCCTGTGTCTTCTGCTCGATCTGCGTTTCATACTCCTCCAGCTGGGGGTCCACGATGCCGGAGAGCGTGTCATACAGCGTGTTCTGCTGCTGCTCGATGCGGCTGTTCACCTGGGACAGCTCGTTCTGTATGTCCTTGGTGTAGCCGGAGGAATAGAAGCTCAGGATGGGGTCGCCGGCCAGCACGTTCTGGAAATCCGCCGCCTCGTACTCCACCGTTCCGTAGCCCTCGGCGCGCACCACCATCTCGTCGCGCAAGAGCAGCGCCTGGGCCTTGTTGGTGGACTCGATCATGCCGTACCCGGCCAGCGTGTAACCCGCGAACAGCTTGCGGGCCAGGGCCGAGATGCCCACGCCCAAGAGCACCAGCAGGGCCAGAAAGGCCGCAAGGAACACAAAGAACCGCTTCTTTACGCGGATCCTGCGCCGGGGCCGTCTGGGCGCGCTCCCGCCCGCGGGCCGCCTCTGGGGCATACGCGGGTCGCGCGGATCGCGGGGCCCGCCGGAGCCGCCCCTGCCGCCGCCCGAGGCGCCGCGGCTTCCCCGCGCCGGGGGCTGGGGCTGTCTCTGCCTCTCCCGCTCGCGGGCCTGCTCGCGCACGCTGGTTTTCCGGTAATACTGCATCTTCGGCTTCCCTTTGCTTGAGATTCGATCCCTGTCGTCCTTGATTCCCTGTCTGTCCCATCAAGTCCCGCCGCTTTTACAGCGCCATGCGGAACCTCTCGATCAGCTTTCTCTCCAGGCGGGAGATGTACATCTGCGATACGCCCAGCTGCATCGCGATCTGCCGCTGGCTCAGCCCTTCTTCAAAGCGCCTGCGCAGTATGTCCCGCTCCGTGGGGCTCATATCCTTTAACACCCGCTCCAGCATGTCCCGCAGGGCGATGCGGTCGTAGGCGTCCTCCTCGCGGCCCAGGCGCTCGTACAGCTCCCCGTCCTCGCCGGGCCGGAGCCGCTCCTCCAAAGAGCTCACCTGCGAGGCGGAGGCCGCCTCCAGCGCCTCCAGCACCTCCGCCTCGGGCACGTGCATCCGCCGGGACAACTCCTCCACGGTGGGTTGGCGGTGCTCCTCCTGCAAGAACGCCTCGCGGGCGATGGCCAGGCGGCGCAGGTTCTCGCCCACGCGCCGGGGCAGGCGCAGCACGCGGGAGCGGTCGCGGAAGTAGTTCTTCACAACACCCATGAGCGTGGGGGCCGCAAAGCTGGTGAACTTGATGCCCTTGGCGCAGTCGTACCTCTCCAAAGCGCCGATCAGCGCCATGGAGGCGATCTGGTACAGATCGTCGTACTCCACGCCCTTGCCCGCGTACTTGCGGGCCACGATCTCCGCCAAGTACAAAAACTCCTGCACCAGCTGGTTGCGCAGCGCAATGTCCCGCGTCCGGCAGTATTCCTCCAGCAGAGACTCGAGCTTCTGTTCCGTCATAACTTCTTCAGCCCTCGAGCCCCTCGTCCTGCCACAGCCGGATGGCGTCCACGCCCTCGTCGCCGGGGCACAGCTCCACGCCGGGGACCACCGTCTCCAGCACGGCGCGGCAGAGCTTTTCGTCGATCTCGCGCTCGCCCGTCTCGCGTCTTTCCCCCACGCAGCGGACCTGCGCGCGGAAAACGCCCTCCCCGCAGAAGGCGATCTCCAGCCTCTCGGGGTGCTTCCTCTGGTGCAAAAGGGCGTAGCAGGCCTCATACACGGCGGTCTTTAGGTCCTCCATGGTCTCCACATCCAGACCTCGGCCCGCCAGCACGCCCGCCGTGGTCATGCGGACCACCAGCAGCGCCTTCTCCTCGGCCGGTACCTGCAGCGTGATGCTCCCTTCGCCCTGTTTCAACTTCCCGTCACTTCTCCTTTGCCCTTTTTCGCGGTCTTGTCGCTTATTTCCCCTTTAGTATACCATAGATGTGCATAGCAAGGAAGCTAAAATCTTTTTTCCAAATGATTCCCTGCGTGTTTCGGGGGGATGCGCACCCGCTTTAAAGCCCTTCGACCATAGAAAGCGCGTCCCTCGCCGCCCGCCGACCGCAGCGCGCACCCATTTTAGAAAATGCCAACAGCCCGCGCTGCGTCCCTCATTGACCTTCCAGCGTCAAACCGTCCTCTTTTTTGGAAAATGGCAACTTACGCGCTTCTCTAAAACCCCTCCGGCCACAAGGCGCGCCTGCCCGCCTCGCCCAGTCGGCCGAGCAGCTCCTCCGCGCTCCCCGGCGCCTCCAATCCCATTTCCTCCATCGCGGCGCGCATGTCCTCCGGCGGCGGGGCGAACACCCGCACTTCCCTTCCCGTATCCGGCGATATGCAGCTGAGCGCGCAGGCGTGCAGCAGGCAGCGGGGCGGCCGCTCCGTCCCGTACAGAAAGTCGCCCACCAGCGGGTGCCCCAGCGCGGCGGCGTGCACGCGGATCTGGTGGGTGCGCCCCGTCTCCAGGCGGAACGCGGCCAGGCAGGCGTTTTCCCCCTGCATCAGCACCGCGTAGCGGCTCACGGCCTTTTCGCCGTCCTCCCGCACGCAGCGGGCGATGGCGCTGCCCGCCTTCCGGCCGATGGGCAGGTCGATCTCCCCCGTCTCCGGCTCCATCTTTCCCTCAAGCACGGCCAGGTACAGCCTCTGGAAGCGCTTGTCCTGCATCTGCCGGACCAAAGCGCCGTGGCAGTGGGCGTCCTTGGCCACGGCCATCAGCCCGGAGGTGTGCCGGTCCAGCCGGTTCACCGGCCGGAAGAGCCGCTTTTCTCCCCTTTTCACATACAGCCCCTCCACCAGGTTGGCCAGGGAATCCGTCCGGTGCCCGGGCCCGGGGTGCACGGCCAGCAGCGGCGGCTTGTCGATCACCAGCAACGCTGTGTCCTCATAGAGCACATTCACCTCGCCCTCCACGGGCACGACGCCGCTCTCCTTTTCCTCCATAAGGGAGACCTCCAGCAGATCGCCCTCGGATACGCGCTCGTTGGCCAGCGCCGCCTCCCCGTTGCGCAGTATGCCGCCCTCGATCCTCTTGGCCGCCTTCAATCGGCTGCCGGAGAGCCCCGCCTGCCGCAGGACGTATTTAAGCTCCATCCCGGCCTGCTCCGCCCCCACGCGGCACACGAAGCGATCCGCCATGTCTCTCCCCCCTTCCTGCCATTATGGCACATTTTTCCTTGCCGCGCAACAAAGGCCTCCCTTGCACTTCCCTGCAGAAGCGACCGTTCCCGCCGCAAGGAGGCCGCAAAATTTCCTTCCCGCCTTGACAGAAGCGCTGCACGTGGGCATAATGGGAAGGAAGGGCCCGTCCCCATGCGGCAGGCCCTTCAAACCACAGCAAGACAGCGTTCTTTTTAAGGAGATGGAAAGTAAAGACCATGAGCGAAAATTGCACCCATGATTGCAGCACCTGCTCGCAGAACTGCGCCTCCAGGGATCTGCACGAAGCGCCCCATTCCCAGAGCCAGATCAAGAAGGTGATCGGCGTGGTGAGCGGCAAGGGCGGCGTGGGCAAGTCCCTGGTCACGGGCCTGCTGGCCGTGGCCCTGCAGCGCCGGGGCCTGCAGACCGGCATACTGGACGCGGACATCACCGGCCCCTCCGTGCCGCGCATGTTCGGCCTCAAGCAGAAGGCCGGCGCGGACGAGACGGGCATCTACCCCGTCAAGACCCGCACGGGCATCGACGTGATGAGCCTCAACCTGATCCTGGAAAACGACACCGACCCCGTCGCCTGGCGCGGCCCCATCATCGGCGGCACGGTCAAGCAGTTCTGGACGGACGTGATCTGGGCCGGCGAGGACGTGCTCTTCATCGACATGCCTCCGGGAACGGGCGACGTGGCCCTGACCGTGTTCCAGACCATCCCGCTGGACGGCATCGTGATCGTCACCTCTCCCCAGGAGCTGGTCTCCATGATCGTGGAGAAGGCCGTGAAGCTCGCGCAGCTGATGAACGTGCCCGTTTTGGGCTTCGTGGAGAACTTCTCCTACGCCCTCTGCCCCGACTGCGGCAAGCACATCCAGGTCTTCGGCGAGAGCCGCCTGGAGGAGGTCGCCGAGCGCTACGGCCTGCCCGTTCTGGGCCGCCTGCCCATCCATCCCAAGCTGGCCGCCGCCTGCGACGCGGGCACGCTGGAGCTGTACGAGGGCGACTGGGTGGACTACGCCGCCGACTGCATCGAGAATCTGTAAACAAACAAGGCCCGCTTTCGGGCCGGGAGGAGCTTTGCCATGGACAAGGCGGAACGCGCCGCGCAATATTTTTTAGAGGGCTACAACTGCGCCCAGGCCGTGGCCCTGGCCTTCCGGGAGGAGATCGGCCTTTCCAGGGAAGCGCTGGCGAACTTGAGCTCCGGCTTCGGCGGGGGCCTCGGGCGCATGCGCGAGACCTGCGGGGCCCTGTCCGGCGCGGTCCTGGCGCTGGACGCGGTGAAGGGCTACTGCGACCCCAAGGACCCGGCCGAGAAGGCGAGGCTGTACGGCCGCATCCAGCTGCTCTGCGGCGACTTCCGCGCCGAGATGGGCTCCCTCATCTGCCGGGAGCTGCTGGGCCGCGAGGCCGACGGCAACCCCGTGGCCGACAAGCGCGACGCCGCCTTCTACGCCTCGCGCCCCTGCCTGCGCGCAGTGCGCACCGCCGCGGCCCTGGCGGAAAAATACATCTCCCTGCCCTGAAAAACGCCGCTCAAACCGGCATGACCTGCCAACGCCCTGCCTCCGCTTTTTTAAACGGAGGTGGGTTTTTCTTTATGTTTTGCGCACGCAGGACCAAAAAGACGGAAGTTTTTACTTGCATGCGCAATGATATGATGGTATACTTATCTACAACAGCAGGGGCGCTCCGCCGCCCCAAAGAGAGTACAAGGAGGCATACCTTTTATGTTGACCAAGCGTTATCCGATGGTCCAATTCAAGAAGGACACCTGGGAGATCGACGAGTTCGACGTGGCGAGCATCTTCCTGCTGGTGGGTGCGGAAAAGGCCATGGTCATCGACTGCGGCATGGGCATCGGCGATCTGCGCGGGGCGATCGAGCAGATCACGGACAAGCCGCTCATCACCGTCATCACCCACGGCCACATCGACCACACCGGCAACGGCCGCCAGTTCGGCGAGCTGTGGATCCATCCCAAGGACCAGGGCCCGGCCATCCCGCAGAGCACCGAGCGCCGCCGCTTCGACGTCAGCCGCATCGCCCAGAGGCAGAAGGGCTGCATCGGCGCGCCGTACACCATGTTCAACCTCTACCCCTACGACATCGACACCGACATCCGCGAGCCCGGCGAGGACGAGCCCATGCCCGTGATCCACGACCTGTACGACGGTCAGACCTTCGACCTGGGCGGCGGGCGCATCGTCACCGCCTACGAGTGCCCCGGCCATTCCGCGGGCGAGATGGTGTTCCTGGACGAGCAGACCCGCACGCTGTTCGCGGGCGACGCCGTGAACTTCAACCTGGGCGCGGGCGCCTGCCCCCTGGAGACCTGCTACAAGGCCCTGACCCGCATCCACGGCATGCGCGACCGCTACGACGACATCTACAACGGCCACCACGACTTCCGTCCCCTGGGCGATCCCCTGGACGAGGAATGTGTGCCCACCCTGCTGGCCATGATGAAGGACATACTGGAAGGCCATTACTACACCGTCACCGAGCCCAGCCCCTGGGGCTCCGCCATGCCCTTGACCCGCGGCGCGAAGGGCCCCGCGAACGTGGCCATGCCCGTCAACAAGGACCATCCCGGCATGGCGCAGATGGGCGCCCGCCGCATGGTGACCGTCCAGCGCGGCCGCAACTTTCTGTCCTTCAACGCGGACAACCTCTTCGAGAAGCCCTGACTCCCCTACGACCGACCCCTTCGCGGAAGCGGCTCCAAATTCGGAGCCGCTTCCCTTTTTATGGCAAAGAGAGCACCGCCCCTCGCCCGCAGGCCACCCCCTCCCCTCCCCAGTTGCGCCTTTTGGGATCGTTTTTTTGCTCACCCAAGCCGTTTTCTTGCTGACATGGTATGGATGTATCAAATTCGGCAATATCATAGATTTTTTCTTTCCTTTTTTATCGAGATTTTTCTGCGGCGAAAGAGGAAACCTTCTCCCTTTCCCGCAAACCGCCTCATCCCCCCGACGACGATATGAGGGGTTCGCCAAGGGGGGCGGCGCCTCGCCGCCCCCCTTGGCACAGCCCGGCGCAGCCGGGAACCAACGCGCAGGGCGGGCCCTTCGGCCCGCCCTGCGCCTCTCGGAAGCATTCTTATAAAAACCAGAACTGCCTCCCGATATTTCTTTTCTTCATTAAAACTTTTCTGCGGCGAAAAGGAAACCTTCTCTTCCCGCAAACCGTCTCATCCCCTCCCCGGCGACGGTCCGGGGGTTCGCCAAGGGGGCGGCGCTCCGCCGCCCCCTTGGCACAGCCCGGCGCAGCCGGGAACCAACGCGCAGGGCGGGCCCTTCGGCCCGCCCTGCGCGTCTCTCTATTTGTTATAAGCCTCCAGCACCAAGATGGGCATATCCACGTCGCCCTCGTTGTACAGCGCGTGGGTGGCGAAGCGCGGGTTCAGCAGCACGTCGCCCTTCTTCACCGGGCTGGACTCCCCGTTCACCTCGAAGCGGCCGCTGCCGTCCAGCACGATGTACAGCTCGTTGTCGTCCCCGTGCCCGTGGGGGCCGATGCTGGCTCCCGGCGGCAGTATGGTGTAGTTGAGGAAGCGAATGGGCGTCTCGAACCCCGACGGCGGCACGATGTTGGCATGCGGGCAGAGCCCCTGCCCGTCGTGGATCCTCTCCGCCTTGCGCGGCTTGTCCAAAAAGTTGTAGATGGGCATCTTATGATCTCCTCCTTAAAGTTTTATATCCTTCTCCTTTGCGAGGGCCTCCCGGGCCCAGGCGAGCACCAGCGGCTGGATCTCGGGGTAAGTCCACTCTCCCGGCGCGTCCCCGGCCAGCACCCGCTCCCGCATCTCGAACTTCTCCGGCAGGGAGTCAAAGGCGCGCACCTCAGCGGCGAACACCGCGCCGAAGCTCCGCTCACCGTCCCGGTCCACGCCGTACAGGAACAGGGGCTTTAGGTCAAATTCCCGCGCGCCCGTCTCCTCCCACAGCTCCCTGCGGGCGGCCTGCTCGACCGTCTCCCCCGCCTCCCTGTGTCCGCCGGGCAGCTCCCA